>JAHJDS010000249.1 GCA_018812395.1 Pseudomonadota bacterium | reverse complement strand
AGCGATTTGCTGGAACTGAGAAACCTGGCCCTGGTGGCCGAACTGATCGTCCGCTGCGCCCGGCGGCGCCGCGAGAGTCGCGGCCTGCATTACAACCTCGACCACCCCCGACGAAACGACGAGGAATTCAGGAAAGACACCGTTCTGACCCGCAAAAACCCTTGACAGACACCGCCCCGCAACGCATACTGGCAGCGTCGGACCGAGACTTGGTGGGGGAGGAAAGCATGATTCCCTGGAACTTCGAATGGGCCTGGGACATCGGCCATTACATCTTCTTCGGACTGTTCTACGCCTGTGTGGGGGGCATTGTCCTCGGCCTGGGCGTGGCCGCCTTCATGACCGTCAAGAACCTCCGCGTCCCCGGCGACGCCGGACACGGCCGGCCCGAAGCGGACCAGCCCGAGGGGGCCGAGGAGGGCCGGGCGACCGAGGCCGAACCGGCCTAGGTTCGGGCCGCCGGGCGGACGGGCCAGGCGGTCAACGAGGAAATCCAGGCAGGCGGAGGGGTCTTTTCCCGGCAAACACCCATCGATGTCGGTCGCCCTTTGGGGGGCGGCCTTTTTTTTGGGCCAACGTCTGATCAAGCATTTTTGAGTATCCAATAGTTTGTGTGGGGACGACGCGGCCACCACCGCCTGGCCCGGTCGACCGCCCGGCCCGCCCCCGGGCAGACAAAACCCCTCCCCCCGCCGGGCGGGGAGAGGGGTTGTTTTTGCTCGATCACCGGGGCCGCCCCGGCGGACGGGCGCGGCCTTGTGTCAGGCCATCCGGGTTACTTGGGGGCGTTGAGTTCCACCTCCTTGGGGAAGACCGGCAGATACCGGTAGGCCAGGGAGTAAACGATGAACCCGTAAGCGATGATGCCGGCGACGATGCCCCACTCCTGCCAGGTGGCGAAGTACCGGATGAAGCGCTCGAAGGGCAGCTCGGGCACGGCCAGGGTCTGAATGACGAAGATGAAGCGGTTGGCCG
This sequence comes from Pseudomonadota bacterium, assembly GCA_018812395.1. Classification (GTDB taxonomy): domain Bacteria; phylum Desulfobacterota; class Desulfarculia; order Desulfarculales; family JAHJDS01; genus JAHJDS01. The sequence goes on along the minus strand of JAHJDS010000249.1, from coordinate 10,313 downwards.
TCACGCCCAGGCAGGCCAAACAGGCGGCCAGGACGAACAGGCCGCGTCGGGACCGGACCTTGGGCAGGAGCAGCATCACCGCCGGGACGAGCGTGCCCAGGATCAGTTCGATGAACAACAGCCACAGCCCGTAGAACGGGTCCTTGAAGTAGTCCCAGACGCGGTGCCCCGAGGCGGGCACGGTCACCAATGTCCAGTAGATGGTGTCGGCCACCTTGGCCACGAAGTACGTCGCCAACAGCCAGCCGCTGATCTTGCCCAGCAGGTTGAAGGTCTTCTGCGGTACCAGCTTCCGGCCGCTGACTTTCTCGACGACAAAGGCCACCAGCATCGTGAAGCAGGGCCCGGCGGCGATGGACGACCAGATGAACAGGAAGAACGTCCAGGGCCATATCAGGAAGCCGGCGCGGAAGGCGAAGGACCGCCCGTAGAGCACGCCGAACATGCCGCCCAGGGAGCCTTGGTGGAAAAAGGACAGGAAGGTGCCCACGGCGGCGAAGACGATCATGATCGTGTGCAGGTTGTGGGCGAAGAAGTGGGGCCCGGCCACCCGGTTGACCTGCTTCTGCTCCAGGATCAGCGGCACGAACTCGACGATCAGCACCACCAGGTAGGTGGTGATGCAGAACATCACTTCGGTCAGCATCGAGTGGATGTTGGCGTGCCAGAAGCCGAACCAGCCCCGGATGGGCTGACCGATGTCGATGCCCAGCATCAAAATGGCGCCCGAGTAGCAGATGAAGCCGATGATCACGGCGTGGTTGATGATGTTCTTGAGTTCGTTCTGCTTGAGGATGTAGGTCAAAAACCCGGTGAAAAACGCCCCGGCCCCCAGGGCGATCACCGCCAGGTCGACGACGATCCAGACCCCGAAGGCGAAGTAGTCGTTCATGCCGGTCTGGTTGAGGCCCTTGAGCAGACACAGCGCGACCGACAGGAGCGCCCAAGCCCCCAGGACCAGACAAAAGGTCATCCAGCCGCCGAACCGCTTGATGTCGCAGCGCTCCACACCTTCCGGAAACAAGGCCTTGTCCATACGTCTTACCTCTTGTTAACCGATGTGGTCCTCTCGGTTTTTTCTCTTCCCCGGGTCGCCCCGCGGCCGATCAAGTCTTGAAGAGCTGGGCGGCGAAGGGCCACTTGAGCGAGTTGTCGGCCATCTGCCGGACCCACTTGCGCTCGGAAAAGTAATGGACCTTGGGATTGGTCTTAAGGTTCTCGAGCAGCCGGAAGCCGTAACCTTTTTGCCGGCCGACCTTGATCAGTTCGGCCACCGAATCCCGCGGGTCGCTGATGATGCCGAAGTTGATGGCCCCGGCCGGACAGGCCTCGGCGCAGGCCGTCCGGTAGCGGGGCATCTTGACGTGTACCGGACCGGTCTTCTTTTTTTTGGCGGCCTCGATCTTGGCCTGGTAAGTGGCCTTGGCCCTGGCCGCCATGAGCCGGTGGTGGCAGAAAGTGCACTTCTCGACCACGCCCCGCATCCGGGGGGCCACCTTGGGGTTCAGATAGCGCTCCATGCCGCTCGGCCAGTCGCCGTCGAACCAGTTGAAGTACCGGGCGTGATAGGGACAGGCGGCCACGCAGTACCGGCAGCCGATGCACCGGGTCGTGATCTGGCTGACGATGCCCCCCTGGGGATCGTAGTCCGTGGCCGTGGGCGGGCAGACGCTGATGCAGGGCGTGTCCGGCGAGCCGTGCTTGTCGTGATGGAGGGCGTCGGCGTGGGCCGGACGGACGGGCCGGCCGAAGAAGTCGTGGTCCCGGGCGCCCTCGCAGTGCATGCACGGCCGGGGGAAGTAGGCCACCTGGTGCTGGGGGAACTTCCGGCCGTTGTCGATCCGGTAGACGCGCATCCAGGTGATGGACCGGACCTTGTCGGACTCGTCGGGCAGGACGTTGACGTTGTTTTCCGAGGCGCAGGCGACCATGCAGGCCCCGCAGCCGGTGCATTTGTCGACGTTGATCAGCATCCCGTACTTGACGAGATTCTCGCCCTGACCGGCCTTGGCGGCGTGGGGTTTTTTAGCCTTCGTAGCGGCGCTCATACCTGATTCCCCGCAAGTTAAGCTTTGACGACCTTGACCCGGCTCGTCGGCCACACCGGCAGGCCGCTCAGCGGATCGGACGATACCATTACCACGTCGAGGGTGTTGGCCCCCTTGCCTCGGATGAACTCGTCAAAGGCGGTGTGGCCCAGGCCCACCGGGGCGAAGACGTAGCCCGGCTGGGCCCGCTCGGTCAAATCGACCCGGACCTTGATCTTGCCCGACGGGCCCTCGAGATACACCCTGTCCCCCCAACCGAGCCCCAGCTTGTGGCCGGTGGCGGGGTTGATTTCGACAAAGGACTCATGGCCCCGGAGCAGGTGGTCGTCCATGATCTTGGTCATAAACGGCGAGAAGGGCACCCCGTCCTCGCTGAGGCTGGACAACTCGTAAGGTACCAAAACGAAGGGGTATTTCTTCCCGTCGCCGCCCTTGATCGGGGCGTAGTGGGGCATGGCCGCCAGCGGGCCCTGGGCCCCCAATTTCTTGAGAACCGGGCTGACCAGTTCGATCCGGGCGGCCTTGGCCGGCTTGGCCGCCTCGTCGGCCCAGAAGCCGTTTTGGACCAGGGCCTTCCAGAACTTCTTGACGTCACCTGGGGCGGCCGACGGGCCGACCTTGCCCTTGCCGACCATACCCTTGACCCGGAACTTGATGACGTCCTCGAACTTCTTCCAGCCCTTGACGCCGGCCTCGACGTCGCCGCCGAGCTTCCGGGCGACCAGGAGCAGGACGTCGCCGGGGTTCTTGGACTTGATGTTCTTGAACCGGAACAGCGGCGCGCCCAGGGAATAGACCGGGAAGGGCACCCCCATGGGGGTGTAGGCGTCGTTCCAGGTCTCGAGGTAGAACGGCGCCGGCAGGACCAGGTCGGCGGCCAGGGCCGTTTCGTCCAGGAAGGTCGAGAAGCAGACGACCGTCTTGATCTTTTTGAGGGCCGCCCGGAAGGCCGGGGCCTGGGGCGCGGCAAAGGCCGGGTTGGCGCCGAAGATCATCAGCAAATTGAGGGGATATGGTTTGCCCTGCCCCGCGGCCTCGACCAGGCCGTTGATCCGCCAGCGGCTGAGGGGCGGTCGGGCGCCGTCCAGGCGAGGCTGGGTGGGTGTCTTGGTCTGGGGCCACTTGGTCAGGGGCAGCTCGGGCACCTTGACCACCGTCCGGCCCACCGCCCCCAGTAGGGCGCTCAGGGCCACGGCGGCCATCGAGTCGTACAGGCCGTCGGGCTGGTTGCCCTTGCCCCGACCCCAGATGACCAGGGGCCGGTCGGCCTTCTGGAGCTTCTCGGCCAGGGCGGCGAGATCAGCGGCCTTGACGCCGGTGATGGCGGCCACTTTGTCCGGGGAGTAGCGGGGCAGGACCTTTTGCTTGAATTCGCCGAGGCCGCTGACCCCGGCCGGGATCTTACCGCCGGCCTTGACCAGCAGATGGCACAGGCCCAGGGCCAGGGCCCCTTCGGTGCCGGGCTTGACGGCCAGCCACTTGTCGGCCGCCGAGGCGGTGTTCGAGGCCCGGGAGTCGGCCATCCAGAAGGGGACGTTCGGTTTTTCGGGCAGTCGGCGCAGGGCGGCGTAGTTTCGGCGGCTCCAGACCTCGTCGCCGAAGCCCTCAAGCAACCCGGCGCCCAGACTCAGCACGAAATCGACGTTTTCGAAGTTGAAGCCCAGGCTCCCGCCGCCGAGCATGGCCGCCGCGGCGGCGTCCCAGGAGTCCTGACCGGAAGGCATGCGCAGGAAATTGGGCGAGCCGTAGGCGGCCAGGAAGTACTCGACAAAGGCCTCGAGGGTGCCGCCGCCGGCCCGGGTCAGGGCGGCCACGGTGTGGGCCTGGCCCTTGTCCCGGAGTTCCTTGAGGGCCGCGACCAGTCGGTTCAGGGCGTCGTCCCAGCCGATGGGGACCAGTTGGCCGGCCTTGCCCATCCGGGCCAGGGGCTTGGTGACCCGAATGGCCTCGTCGTACATCAGTTGCAGCGAGCTGAGGCAGGTGGGGCACACCCCGCCCTTGGTCACCGGGTGGTTGGGATCGCCGTCCACCTTGACCCCCAGGCCCCCGACCTGGACGCCGCCCAGGTCTCCCTCGCCTTCGAAGGAGTTGACCAGCCTGATCCTGACCCCGCAGCCGCCGCGACAGATGGGCGAGTAGGTGGTCGTCCAGGCCACATCGCCGTCCTTGGGCCGGGGCACCCAGGCCCAGTTCTGGGTCCAGATGGCCACGTCGTCCATCATCTTCCAGACCACCGGCGTGGCGTGGATGCCGGCGACGCCACCCAGGATCAGTTGTACAGACCCGCGACGATTGAAACCGTTAGCCATATCGTCTTCCTCTTAGCTGACTACTTGTGGCAGGGGAAACATGATTTCGTGTCCTGACGGCGCGGCTTGTACTCCACCAGCACCTTGCCGCCGGCGCCGACGAGCTTGTACCCCCGGGCGTGACAGTTCTGACAGGTCATCATCTTCATCCGCCGGTTCGGATTGAGCGGCATTAACGGGAAGCCGCCGCCGATCCAGTAGCCCCAGACGTTCCGGCTGACCGTGGTCAGGCGGTTGTACTGGTAGGAGGGCAGCCGTGTGGTCCGGCCGTGATCGCCGTGGCAGGCCCGGCACTGGACCGGGTCGTAGCCGCCGTCGGCCTTGAGTCGGACGTGGGCGATGTGCGGGAAATAGACGCAGGGCTGCTGCTTGTAGTACTTCAGCCACGGCACTTCGACGGTCTTGTCCTTCTTGTACCGCTGAGACCAGGTCTTGACGAACAGCTTCTCGGATTCGGTGCTGCCCTGGGCTTCCTCATGGCACTTGATACAAGAGCCCAGCCGCGGCACTCCGGTGAAGGTGCCGTCTTGCCGGAATTTGTGGCAATCGGCGCACCCGTTTTCGGCGTTGGCCATGTGAACCTTGTGATTGAAGTTCAAGGGCTGCATCTTGGACCCGTAAAGGACCAAGGGAAAGGCCAGCCAACCGACAATCAGAGAGGCCACCAACCCGACGCCGAACATGGCCCAACCCAGGGCCGGAAAGCTTTTGGCTTGTTTTTCGTCTGTCATGGAAGCACTGCCTCTAACCGAGCGTTGTCCTTAAACCAATCCGGGTCACCCCGACCCCGCCATATCACTTCGGCCACCGGGCGCCGCCCACGGCGCGGCCGCGTCGGTCGCCGTTTGGATGCCGAAATTAACGATGCACTCCGGGGAAGATCACCCCCCGTTTCCCCCCTTGAAATCGGACTATCCCCTGAAGAAGCCCCCCCTGAAGCCCCCCTGAAAAGCGGCGCCCTGAAGCGGTCGGTCAGGGCCGACTACGGTCCGTTCGCCCCATCCTCCGGTCCGGTCCCCCCGAGGTCCGACCCCCCTTTCGACGGTGGCGACGCGCCCGGCGAAGAAGGCCTTGTCCGGCCGCGCCCGGGAATCAGTCCCCAGGAACCGCCCCCATCACGGCCGATCCGGGCCACCAGAATACCCGGACCAAGGACCAGGACCATCAGACCGACCACCAGCAGGGGCGCTAAAAAAAAAGAAGCCATGATACCCATCAGGATCCACTCGAGGGCACCCCAGGCGCTGAGGTCGAACATCCTCCCTCCCCAAGGAGTTGACGTGCCGGCCCGATCTGGCTCATGGCGGCCGATGGTCCATTCGGACGCGGCCTTTACCAAAGCGGATTTCGAGTAACATAGCGGAAAATGGGGAGAGTGTCAAATGGAAAAGGGCGGGGGCGGTCAGGTCAACCGGGCCCGAAAATCGTCGATAGTCGCCCGCAGACCGGTCTCCAAATCGACTTCCGGGTCCCAGGCCAGGAAGCGGCGGGCCAGGGCGATGTCCGGACGGCGGCGCACCGGGTCGTCGTCGGGCAACGGCTGGTGCACGATCCGGGAGGAGCTGGCGGTCAGGCCCAGGATCAGACGGGCCAGCTCGATGATGGACGTCTCCTCGGGGTTGCCCAGGTTGACCGGGCCCAGGATCCGGTCCTGGTCCATCATCCGGATCATGCCCTCGACCATGTCGTCGACGTAACAAAAGGAGCGGGTCTGTTCGCCCTGGCCGTAAATGGTCAGGTCGGCGCCGGTGAGGGCCTGGACGATGAAATTGGACACGACGCGGCCGTCGTCCTCGGCCATCCGGGGGCCGTAGGTGTTGAAGATGCGGACGATGCGGACGTCCACGCCGTTCTGGCGGTGGTAGTCCATCATCAGGGTCTCGGCCAGGCGCTTGCCCTCGTCGTAGCACGACCGGGGGCCGACGGGATTGACGTGGCCCCAGTAGTCCTCGGGCTGGGGGTGGACCCCGGGGTCGCCGTAGACCTCGGAGGTGGAGGCCTGCAGCAGCCGCGCCCCGACGCGTTTGGCCAGGCCGCACATGTGGAGGGCTCCCAGGACGTTGGTCTTGACCGTCTTGACCGGGTTGTGCTGGTAGTGGACCGGCGAGGCGGGACAGGCCAGGTTGTAGATCTGGTCCACCTCGATCATGATCGGGTTGACCAGGTCGTGGCGCAGGAGTTCGAACCGGGGATGTCCCAGCAGGGGCTCGACGTTCGACTTGCGGCCGGTGAAGAAGTTGTCCAGACAGACGACTTCGTGGCCGGCCTCGACCAGGCGGCGGCATAAGCCCGAGCCGATGAACCCGGCCCCGCCGGTGACCAGTATCCGCCGGGGCATTATTGCGGCCGCTCGCCGCCGAGGTAGGCCTCGGCCTCTTCGACGTCCTGTTTGGAGCCGATGTAGAGCGGCACCCGCTGGTGGATGTCCAGGGGCTCGAGGTCGAGGATGCGCATGCCGCCGGTCGAGGCGGCGCCGCCGGCCTGCTCGCAGACAAAGGCCAGGGGGTTGCACTCGCACATGAGCCGGAGTTTGCCGGTCGGCTTGCGGGGGTCCTTGCCGTCGGCCGGGTACATGAAGATGCCGCCGTAGAGTAGGTTGCGGTGGAAGTCGGCCACCAGCGAGCCGATGTAGCGCGAGGAATAGGGCTTGGAGCCGTCCTTGCCCTTGAGGTGGTCGACGTAGGCCCGGACGTCGTCGTCCCAGAAGTAGTAGTTGCCCTCGTTGACGGAGAAGATCTTGCCCCGCTCGGGGGTGCGGATGTTCTCGTGGGACAGGAGGAACTCGCCGACCGAGGGGTCGAGGGTGAAGCCGTGGACGCCGTTGCCGGCGGTGTAGACGAGCATGGTCGAGGAGCCGTAGATGATGTATCCGGCGGCCACCTGGCGCCGGCCCGGCTGAAGGACGTCGGCCATGGTGTAGCCCTCGCCCTCGCTGACCCGGCGGTAGATGGAGAAGATGGTGCCGATGGAGACGTTGGCGTCGATGTTGCTCGAGCCGTCCACCGGATCGAAGACGAGGACGTAGTTGCCCTGGCCGTAGCGGTCCGGGATCTCGATGACGTCGGCCACCTCCTCGCTGACCATGGCGCACAGGTGCCCCGAGTTGCCCATCCGGGAGATGATGACGTTGTTGCCGTAGTCGTCCAGCTTCTGGACCCGCTCGCCCTGGACGTTGCGCTCGCCGGTCGAGCCCAGGACGTCGAGCAGGCCGGCCTTGCGCGTCTCGCGGGCGATGATCTTGGCGGCGACGATCAGCTCCGAGAGCAGGCTGGTGAAGGCGCCGGTGGCCTCGGGCGCCTGGGCCTGTTCATCGAGGATGTATTCGATGACGGTGGTGCCTAGCTGTTCCATGGCTCCCTCCTGACGGGCGCGACCCGGCCGGCCGCCCCTCGACCGCCGGCCGGGGGTCGACCCCGATCGGCCCCGAAGCCGTCGCGAAAGTGTTCGGCGTCACAGACCCGGGCGTCGGTCCTCGGCGCGCCGATTAAAGTGTCTCCTCGCGGGGCGGGGCGTCCCGGTCCAGCTCGAAGGCCTTGTGCAGGGTCCGCACCGCCAGTTCGGTGTACTTCTCGTTGATCAGGCAACTGACCTTGATCTCCGAGGTCGAGATCAGGTCGATGTTGATGTTCTCCTGGGCCAGGGCGTTGAACATCCGGGTGGCCACCCCGGCGTGGGTGTGCATGCCGACGCCGATGACGGACACCTTGGCCACGTCGGTCTGGCCCAGGACGTCGGCGGCGCCCAGGCCCGTGGCCAGCTCGGTGACCAGGTTCATGGCCTGGGTGAAATCGACCTTGGGGACGGTGAAGGTCATGTCGGTCAGGCCGTCGGCCGAGGTGTTCTGGATGATCATGTCGACGACGATGCCCGCCTCGGCCACGGGGGTGAACAGCTTGGCCGCCACGCCCGGCTGGTCGGGCAGGCCGCGGACCGTGATCCGGGCCTCGTTCTTGTTATAGGCCACGCCGGACACCATCAATTTTTCGGCTATCTTTTCCTCGTTGACCACCATCGTCCCCTCCGTATCTTCAAACGTGGACCGGACGTGAATCGGCACCTGGAACTGCTTGGCCAGGGCCACGCTGCGGATGTCGAGCACCTTGGCCCCCAGCGAGGCCATCTCGAGCATCTCGTCGTAGGAAATGTAGTCCATCTTGCGGGCCTCGGGGCAGACGCCCGGGTCGGTGGTGAACACGCCCGGCACGTCGGTGTAAATCTCGCAGACCTCGGCCCCCAGCGCCGCCGCCAGGGCCACGGCCGTGGTGTCGGACCCGCCCCGGCCCAGGGTGGTGATGTCTCCGAAGCGGTCCAGCCCCTGGAAGCCGGCCACGGCCACGATCTGGCCCTGGGCCAGTTCCTGCCGCAGGCGGGTGGCGTCGATGTCCTTGATCCGGGCCTTGGTGTGCAGCCTCGAGGTCTGGATCCCGGCCTGGTAGCCCAAGAGCGACCGGGCCTTGTAACCCAGGCCTTGGGCGGCCAGGCAGAACAGGGAGACCGACACCTGCTCCCCGGTGCTGACCAGCATGTCCATCTCCCGGGGGTCGGGCTCGGGCACCAGGTCGTGAGCCATGTCGATCAGGCGGTCGGTCTCGCCGGCCATGGCCGACAGGACGACCACCACGTCATGGCCTTCATCCTTGACTTTCCCCACCCGGCGGGCGACGTTCTTGATTTTCTCCAGCGTGCCCACCGAGGTGCCGCCGTACTTCTGGACGACAATCGCCATCAATCAACTCCAGCAGAGTCCTCAACGCTCAGCAGTCGCGTCAGTCCCGGCCGGTCCAGCCACCGGCCGCCCTCGTCGATCAGGCTCGCCCGGCGGACGTCGCCGTCCACCAACTCGAGCCGAATGGTCAGCGCCCCGGCCGGCCGGGCATCCCCCAGGCGTTCGGCCCACTCGACCACGGCCAGGCCGTCGGCGCCCAAGACGTCGAGGACGCCCTCGGCCTCGAAGTCGCTGTCCTCATTCAAACGGTAAAGGTCAACGTGGTACATTGTCAAGCGGGCCGGGTACTCATTGATGATGGTGAACGTGGGCGAGGTGACGACCGCCTCGTCCAGGCCCAGCCCTTCGGCCACGCCCTTGGCCAGCACCGTCTTGCCCGCGCCCAGCTCCCCCTCGAGCAGGACCACGTCGCCGGGACGGGCCCGCTCGCCCAGATAGCGTCCCAGGGCCCGGGTGGCCGCCACGCCGCGGAGATGACCCGTCAGGGTCATCTCAGCCGTCCCCCGGCCCCGTCTCGATCAGCCGCCAGACGGCCGGCAGGAACTCGGCCACGTCCCCGGCGATGACGCCCCGGCCGCCCAGCTCGTCGGCGGCCAGATCGGCCGCCAGGCCGTGGCCGTAGACGCCCAGGCAGGCGGCCTCGAAGGCCTCGGCCCCCTGGGCCAAAAAGGCGCCGATCATCCCGGTCAGGACGTCGCCCGAGCCGCCCGAGGCCAGGGCCGCGTTGCCGGTGGGATTGACCGCCAGGCGGCCGTCCGGGGCGGCGACCAGGGTCCGGGCCCCCTTCAGGACGGCCACCTGGCCGCTGGTCCGGCTGAGACTCCGGACCGCGGCCACCCGGTCGGCCTGGACCTCCCTGGCGGTCGCGCCCAGCAGGCGGCCCGCCTCGCCCGGGTGGGGCGTCAAGACCAGCGGCGCGGCGGCCCGGCGCAGGGCCGGCAGATGATCCACCAGGTGATTGAGCCCGTCGGCGTCGATGACCGCCGGCCGGTCGATGGAAGACAACAGGCGCCGGGTCAGCCCGGCCGTGGCCGGCGTCGTGCCCAGCCCCGGCCCCCAGGCCAGGGCCGAACGTTCGGTCAGCAGGTCCCTGATCCGGTCCTCGGCCGCCTCGTCCAGAAATCCCTCGGCCGTCTCGGCCAGCGGCTCGGTCATGACCTCGGTCAGCTTGACCTCGAAATATTGATTGAGCGTCGCCGGCCCGGCCACGGTCACCAGCCCGGCGCCGGT
>JAHJDS010000248.1 GCA_018812395.1 Pseudomonadota bacterium | reverse complement strand
GTCCGGGTTGGGCGAATTTCGTCTGTCGGGGAACAAGAAGCAGTTGCTGGTCTCCGTGGGCACGTCCATCACCCTCCTGCGGGTGAGCAGCCTGGGCGGACCGGGGGGCGTCTTTTTGACCGTCCTGGATTACAGCAAACCCATCCCCGTGGGTTCGGTCTGGGACGACGACGACGATCCGACCAACCCCAACCGCCGGTGACACACCGCCCCCTCAGCCGGCCAGCCCCCGGTCTCGGGCCAGGCGGCCGATGACGGGGCCCATGGCCTCCAGTATCTTGGCCGTTGGCACCGGGCCGTTCAACGTCCAGGTGACGACCTTGAGGCGCGTCCCGGGCCGGCGAATCAGCGTCGCCGATTGAACGAGCTGGGCGGAAATGTAAGACACATTGCGGTCGATGACCTGGATGGACACCCGCAGCATGGCCTGGGCCCGGGTCGAACCCGTCAGGCGGTAGTGCTTGAACAGGCGGCGAATGGCCTTGGCCACCGACCCGGGCGTGACGCCCGGCGCAGCCCTCGTGGCGCCCACCACGGCCACCTCGACGTCCAGGGCCTTGAGGCCCCGTAAACTCTTGATCTCCTCGGGATCGCCCACGGCCCAGGCCGAGGCCGTCGCCACCAGGACCAGAATCAGGATCGCCGGCAGACCGGTCAACGCGCGTCGGCGCATGAGTTCACCTCCTAAAAAATATGTGGCCCGCGGCCGTCGGCTCCCGACGATCCGGCCGCACTGAGCCCAGGGGACAACCTTCGTCGCCCACGGGCCCGACTCACGATGGGGATGACGAGTTGAGCATTTGGTCCATCAAGGTCGCCGCCGCTCGGGCGAAGACCGGATCGTTGATGTGGCCGTCCCGTTCCTGGACCTCGACGCCGGGGTCCAGGGATTTCTTGAGGTGTTCGGTGAATTCCCGGCTGGTGGGCGGGTCGTAGAGGGGGGCGCCCTGGCCGTCGGCCTCGGACCAGCCGCCCAAGGGCACCAGCACCTTGACCGGCGAGGTCGAGCGGTTGAGCTGCCCGGCCAGTTGATCGGCCAGGTGCAGCGATTCCCGCCGACTCAGCCGGACCGCGGACCGGAAGTCGTAAAAGAACACCTTGCGGTCACGATACTGGCTGGGAATGGCGTCGCGGGTGAACTCCAGGACGGCGCAATCCAGACCGCCGGGGACGACCAGTCGCGGCACGGTGCGCCCGGGGATGGGGTCCAGCCGTCCGGGCCCGATCAGCTTGCAGTAGCCGCCGAGCAGGGTATCGGCCAGCTCGTGGGTGGCCAGATCGAGAATGCCGTCAAAACGCCCCTCCCGGGCCAACTCCTCCATGGCCAGGCCGCCGGTGCCGTTGGCGTGAAAGGCGACGACCTCGTAGCCCTTGTCCTCGAGATGGGCCCGCACCTGCTCGGCGGCCTGGGTGATGAAGCCGAACATGGTCAGGCCGATGCACTTTCGGTCGGTCCGGGGCCGCCAGTCCGAGGCGGCCATGCCGCAGACCGCGGCCGCGGCCTGGTCCAGAATTACCCCGGTGATCCGGTTGACCCCCAGCATGTCCCCGACGCTGTGAATCATGGTGATGTCCCGGGTGCCCACCACCGGGGCCATGTCCCGGGAGGCCACCGTCGAGACCATGACCTTGGGCACGCCCAAGGGCAGGGCCTTCATGATCCCGGTGCAGAGATGGGTCCCCGTGCCGCCCCCGGCGGAGATGACCCCGCCCAGCCAGCCGCGCTCGTAGAGCTTGAGGACGTAGCGTCGCCCCCGCTCCAGGGTTCGGGCCACGGCCTCGTCCCGGCTGAGGGACCCCTCCGGCGGCGCCAGATCAACGTCCGGGGGCCAGGGCGACGGTCCTTTGGTCCCGACGTTGATGGTGATCGCCCGGTGACCCCGACGCTCGACGGCCTCTTTCAGGAACAGGTGCTCCTCGCCCTTGGAGTCGAAGGTGCCGATGACGACGATGGCCCCGATGGGTTCCATTGGCCTCTACCCGGTTTGAAGAATCGCTCCTGGAGCGGCGGACGGTTCGTTTGGCCCGGGAGCCGATCGCCTCGGCCCAAAGGGCGAATGCCGGCGGCGGCAGCGGAGCTTTCAATCTAGAACAAAACGGGCGGTGATTTCAATGAAAATCACTCCCGCGCCTCGACACCGAGCAGGGCCGAACACCGGAGGCCGCCGCCTGGCCGGGTCATCGAGCCGGGCCGGATGGGTTGCCAAACCAGGACGCAGCCTTTACACTAGAGGCCCGAGTCGGGTCCGGGACGCACTTCGATTTCTCGTGGCCGAGGCGCACGTGCAACTTGATCGACACCCCGTCATTGCCGAGCCGGTCAGCCCCCTGAACCTGGCCAACCTGTTCACCTTCAGTCGGATTCTGCTGGCCGCGCCGGTGGCGGTGCTGTTTTTAAGCGAATACTGGGTGGCCGGGCTGATCCTGAGTTGGGTGGCCGGACTGACCGACTTCTTCGACGGCCTGGTGGCCCGGGCCCTGAATCAGGAGTCGCGGCTGGGCGCCCTGCTGGACCCCATTGCCGACAAGATCCTGATCGGCGTGATCGTGGTCTGCCTGCTGCTTAGAAACGTCCTGCCGATCTGGTTCGTGGCCGTGGTCGTCGCCCGGGACGTGATGATCATGGCCGGGTCAATGGCGTTGCTCCGGCGGGAGGTCCATCCCCACTCGGCCTCGTATCTGAGCAAGTTCAACACCTGCTTCCTGGGTCTGGCCTTGACCGTAGCCATCCTGGGCCGGGCCCAGGTCGGCTGGTTCTGGACGGCGGCCACGCCCTACTTCCTGATCGTGGCCGCCGCCTTGACCGTCGCCTCGGGGGCCCATTACATATACGTTGGCCTCAAGCTCTACCGTCATCAGGACCAATGAGGTGTCGGGCGTTAGGGCCGAGACGGAAGACGCCGCCCGCCGGCGCACCCTGATCGTCTTGACCCGGTATCCCGAGCCGGGACGGACCAAGACCCGCCTCATCCCGGCCCTGGGGGCGGGGCGGGCGGCCGAACTCCACGGCCGGATGACCGGCCGGGTCATGCTCCGGGCCAGGCAATTCGCCGACAGTTCCCGGGTCTCGATCGAGGTTTGCCATGACGGCGGCTCGACCGAGGACATGGCCGCCTGGCTGGGGGCCGACCTGACCTGTCGCCCTCAGGGCGACGGCGACCTCGGCCGCCGCATGGCCGTGGCCCTGAAGGCCGCCTTTGACCGCGGCGTCGAGGCCGCGGTCCTGGTGGGCACCGATTGTCCGGACATCTCGCCCCGGATTATCGAGGACGCCTTTGGCGCCCTCACCACCCACGACCTGGTGTTGGGGCCGGCCGAGGACGGCGGCTACTACCTGATCGGCCTCACCCGAAACGCCCCCGGGTTGTTCGAGGACATGACCTGGTCCACGGACCGAGTTCTGCGGGACACCCTGGCCCGGGCCGGGCGGCTCGGCCTGAAGACGGCCCTGGTCGACACCTTGCCCGACGTGGACCGGCCTCGAGATCTGCTTGTCTGGGAAAAGGCCGCCGCCAGACCGGCCAGGCCGCCATTGTCGGTCGTCATCCCCGCCTTGAACGAGGCGGACAACATCGGCCCCACCCTGGCCGAGGTCGCCCGGAGCCCGGGGGCCGAAACAATCGTCGTCGACGGCGGCAGCCGCGACCACACGGCGGACATCGCCCGGACATACGGCGCCCGGGTGCTGGAAACCGCTCCCGGCCGGGGACCACAGATGAACGCCGGCGCGGCCCGGGCCGCTGGCCGACAACTCTTTTTTCTTCACGCCGACACCCGTCCGCCACCGGGATTCGACCGGATCATCGACCGGGTCCTGCGACACGCCGGGGTCGCGGCCGGGGCCTTTGAACTGGGCATCGACGGACCGGGGCCGGGGCTCAGGTGGATCGAAATGACGGCCAACTGGCGGGCCCGGCTGGCCAAGCTGCCCTACGGCGACCAGGGATTGTTCCTCGCCGCCGACGTCTTCCACCGGGTGGGCGGTTTTCCGGACCTGCCGATCATGGAGGACTTCGTCATGGTCAAGCGTCTCCGGCGGCGGGGCCGCATCGTCGTCGCCCCGGCCAGGGTCCGGACCTCGGCCCGGCGGTGGCGGAGCTACGGCCTGGGGCGAAACACGGTGCGCAATCAACTGATCGTGGCCGCCTATTCCCTGGGCGTCGATCCCCGGCGCCTGGCCCGGTGGTATGATTCCCACCGGGACCCGTCCCCCCCGGGACGCACGGAGACCGCATGATCGGAGAAAAACGACAACGCAAGACCAAACTGGTCGGCACCATCGGGCCGGCCAGCTCGACCCCGGAGGTCATGGCCCGGCTCATCCGGGCCGGCCTGGACGTGGCCCGCCTCAACTTCGCCCACGGCGAGGCCGAGGAAAACCGGCGAACCATCCGCCGCTTGAGGCGGGTCGCCGCGGAGGTCGGACGGGACATCGCCATCCTCCAGGACCTGGGCGGACCGAAGATCAGGTTGGGGATACTGCCCGAGGGCGAACGGCGTCTCGAGGTCGGACAAGACGTGGTCCTGGCCGCGGGGGACGCCCCAACGCCCGAGGCCCTGCCGGTGGATTACCCCTACCTGGATCAGGACGTCTCGCCCGGAGACCGGATCCTGCTGGCCGACGGCCTGGTCGAACTCGAGGTCAGAAGCGTTGAGGCGGGGCGCGTCATCTGCCACGTCCTGGTCGGCGGCGAGGTCTCTTCCCGCAAGGGGGTCAATCTGCCCACCAGCAAACTGCGCGTCCCGGCCTTCACGGACAAGGACCGGGCCGATCTGACGATCGGACTGGAAGAGGGCGTGGACATGGTGGCCATGTCATTCGTCCGGAGCGCCGAGGACCTCCAGCCGGTCAAGACCATCCTGGACCAGCGCGGCCCCCTGCCTCACCGTCCCCTGCTCATCGCCAAGATCGAAAAGCCCGAGGCCGCCCGCGGACTCGAGGACATCCTGGCCCAGGTGGACGCGGTCATGGTCGCCCGGGGGGACCTGGGCGTCGAGATGGCCCTGGAGCAGGTGCCGCTGATCCAAAAACAGATCATCGCCGCCGCCCGGGGCGGGGCCAAGCCGGTCATCGTCGCCACCCAGATGCTCCGGTCCATGGTCGATTCGCCGCGGCCGACCCGGGCCGAGGCGGCCGACGTGGCCGGGGCGGTGTTCGAGGGCACGGACGCCCTGATGCTGTCCGAGGAGACGGCCACGGGACGCTATCCGGTCGAGTCGGTGGCCATGCTCGACCGGATCGCCCGGGCCATCGAGCCCAACGTCGAGCGGGACCCGCTGCTGGACGAACCGCCGGGGCGGCTGTTGCCGCTGACTGAGGCGGCCATCTCCCGAGCGGCCTGCGTCCTGGCCCGGGACGTGGGCGCGGCGGCCATTGTGGCCACGACCACCTCGGGCAGCTCGGCCCGGCTGGTGGCCCGGTTCCGTCCCACGGCGCCGATCGTCGGCCTGACGGCCGAGCCGGCGGCCGCCCGGCAGCTCCGCTTGTCCTACGGAGTCATCCCCGCCCTGGTCGAGAGGTTCGAGGACAGCGATGAAATGTTCGCCCGGGCCGCGGCCTGGGCGCGGGAAATGGGTCTGGCCGCGGACGGTGACCGGCTGATCGTCACCGGCGGCCTGCCAATCAACACCCCGGGTACGACCAACCTGGTCAAGGTCATCGAGGTCTGAGGTGACAGTCCCCGGTCACAATCGGACCTCGGGGCCGGTCTAACTAAATGAGGGAGGGTGCGGTACTAGCGCCCCCCGGAGGATAATCCCCGGGTCCAAGGATGAGGCCGGAATGAACCGGGCCTCGCTCTTGGAACGCCACCGAGCGGCGCTGTTGTCCAGCGCGAACCCAATCAGGAATGGAGGACACCGAAAAAATGCCCGCGAAAATTTATGAAGATCTGTTGGAGGTGATGCGGGATCGCGGCGGCCTGTACAAGGGCCTGGACATCCCCGAGTTTTTCGAATTGGTCGAGGAACTGTTCACCCCCGAGGAGGCGGCGGTCAATAACGCCCTGCCCCGTAAACCGATCAGCGCCGCTGACCTGGCCCAGCAGATGGGGCGCCCCGAACCGGAGGTGGCCGCCATTTTGAAGGCCATGGCCGACAAGGGGTTGTGCCTGGCCATAAAGCGGGACGGCGTCCAACTCTACCAGGCCGTGCCGTTAATGCCCGGTATCTTCGAGTTCCAGTTCATGCCCGGGACGACCACCGACCGGGACAAGAAAATCGCCCACTTGATCCAGGCCTACAAAGAGGCCCAGGACGCGGCCACGGGCCCGGTCAAAATGACCTATCCCACGGCCCGGGTGATCACCGTGGACCGCCACATCCCGGCCGGAAATCAGGTCCACACCTACGACCAGGTGGCGACCTACATCGACAAGTACGACCCGATCAGCGTCGGCACCTGTTTCTGCCGCCACGCCGCGGCCCTGCGCGGCGAAGACACGCACGATATGCCCCTGGACGTCTGCATGGCCTTCGGGCCCATGGCCGAGTACGGCCTGTCCCACTTGGGCGGCCGCCGGGTGACCAAGGCCGAGGCCCAGGCCATCCTGGACCGGTCCGAGGAGGCCGGCCTGATCCACATGAGCCGCAACACCGCCGCGGACATCGATTTCATCTGCAACTGCGACCGCTGGCACTGCGAGGTGGTCACTCGGGTCCTGGGTCAGCCCCGGCCGGCCCTGTTCTTCAACTCCGGTTTCAAGCCGGAATTCGACGCGGACAAGTGCACCTCATGTGAGATCTGCCTGGACCGCTGCCCGGCCGCGGCCCTGACCCTGGCCGACGAGATCCCGGTCGTGGACCTGGACCGGTGCTTCGGCTGCGCCGCCTGCGCCACCGGCTGTCCCGAGGACGCGATTCTCATGGAGGCCAAGCCCGACTTCCCGGCCCCGCCCCAGGACATGAAGGCCCTGGTGGGGGCCGTCAAGGCCAGCCGGGGCTGATCCCCAGACACTGCCGGCCCCAGGAGTATGTCGGAGGATTTCTCCGACAGACTCCTGGCCCGGGCGACGGACGCGACCCCACCCGCGGTCCGGGGCTACAAGAGTTCTTGACATTGGTTTGGCGTCAAACTAAATTGACGTCCATCAACTACCGCCGGGCGTTCGGCGGTGGTCAAGGACAAAAAACTCAATGAGGACGGCCCCTTGGAAATTATCCCCCGCAACCTGCACGCCCTGGTGTCGCGCGTCAGGGAGCGGATCGACCGCCTCCTGGTGCGCGAACTGGAAAAAAATGACGTCCGAGGCCTGGTGCCGTCCCACGGTCAGGTCCTGGTCAACCTGTTCTATCACCCGCAGTTGACCATGACCGACCTGGCCCGCCGGATCGACCGGGACAAGTCCACCCTGACCGCCCTGGTGGACAAGCTGGTCGAGCTGGGCTACGTCGAGAAGTTCAAGGACCAGGGCGACCAGCGGGTGACTTGGGTCCGGGCCACGCCCCAGGGCCGGTCCCTGATCCCGGTCTTCAAGCGGATGCAGGAGACTTACATGAGCACCTTGTTCAATGGCCTGTCCCCCCAGGAACAAAAAACCCTGGTCCAACTGCTGGCCCGGGTCTACCGCAACCTGGACGGCTATTGACCCGGATTATTCACCGGGCATTTTTTTACGGATTTAATTTGATATCAAACCAAATCGAGACAGGAGGCCATCATGACCGATCAACTGAGCGCCGAGGAGGTCAAGCAGCTCTTGACCCGGTGCTGGATGACCCATGACGCCATGTGGTTCGTGAGCGCCCTGAGCGAGGTGGGCATTGCCGCGACCAACAAGATCAACAAGAACGCCATCCGGGCCATGTCCGGGCTGGAGGTGGCGCGCTATCTCAAGGCCCTGGGGATGAGCGGGGTCAAGGACTTTGATCAACTCCGGTCTTTTTTCGAAGGGGCGATGAGCCTGGCCATCGGCGACTTCATGAAATTCAAGTGGGAGTGGCGGCCGGAGGGGAGCCTGTACGTGGAACTGGAGAAGTGTTTCGCCCATGACGGCATCCGGCGGATGGGGGTCATCTCCGAGTACGAGTGCGGCATCTTCGAGCGGATCTACGCCTGGCTGGACGTTTTGAACGTCAAGTACACTGTTGAGCCCCGGCCTCTGCTGTGCATGATGCATCACGAGGGGCACTGCTGTCGCCATTTCAAGTTCACCTTCCCCGAAGCGTAGGCGACGGGCGGCCGGGAGCGAGGGCGCGGCCGTGGCGGTGCGGGTCGATCGAGGGTATGATTAGCCCATGGGGGCGGGCGGGAAACCCGGGGCCGGACGACGTATTGTCCCGGTCAATGAAGAGGTGACCGATGTCCAGACGACTGATGACGTGGGCGGTCCCCTGCCTCGCCCTGGGGCTGGCGATCTCTCTGGCCCTACCCGCCCGAACGGGGCCCGGCGGCCCGAGTCGGACCTCGGCCTGGCCGCCCTTGACCCATCGAACCGATCAGCCGCGTTACGACGTCTCCCCGCCGAAGATCGACCTCCAACGGGGACCGAATAACCAACCGGTACCCGGCTATCGGCCCCCGGAGTTCGAACGCTCCTGGGTCGGGATGTACCACGGGGCCAACCAACTCTACACCAAGGGGGTCAAAAACTTTCAGGCGGTGCCCTTTCAGACCGGCCATCGGACCTGGACCCGAGCCCAGAAAAACCAACACGACCGGGCCATGGCGGTCCTCGGCCAGGCCAAGCGGCAGTACAACGCCTTTGACACTCACTTCAAGGGGATTGCCGGCAAAAAATCACCCTACACCGGGATTGACAAGTGGCGCCTGCGGCAGGTCGGGGCCGCGACCAACATCGGTCAGGGCAACACCAGCATCATCCTGGAAAGGGGACAATACGGCAGCCACAAGTGGCGCGACGCCCTGGACCTGTACGGGGCCGTGGAGCGACCGACGGGGCGGGGGACTCCGGGGCGGTCCGGTCTCGATCCGGACAAGCCCGTGCCGGTTAAGACCCGAAATCTCGATGATCGACGGCTGTTGGCCCAGGCCCACAACAATCACGCCACGATGCTCTATCGCCGCAGCGAGGACGTGGCCCGTGAATACCTGGCCAAGGTCCACACCCCCGGCCTCACCAAGGCCGGCTGGCTGGACCTTTCGCGCGCGGAGTTGCTAAAGAAATTCAAAGGTAAATATTTCACCAAGTACGGAGTATGGGAGCCCAAAAAAGGCCATGAGAAAATCGCCGCCGAGTTCAAGCGGTGGTATTTCTCCACTCAGGCCAGGGGGCTGCGGGAGTTTTTGAACCGGACCTACCGCGCCCTGGACAACTTCCGGGCGGCGCTTTTTTACCAGCCCGAGAACGACCTCTACTTTGACAATCTCTACCGGGCCCTGCAAACCATAAACCGCCACTTCAACTCCGTTTTTTACCCCAAGCGGTATCGGGCCTGCGCCCGGCTGCTGGCCGAGATGAAAAGGGCCGGCCAGGACCGGGCGGCCCGGGCGGCGGTCGTCAAAAAGCTCCTCGCCTCCAATGACTGCCTGGGTCCGGCCCTGGGGTCGTCGGCCCTGGCTGAAACCAAGCCCCCGCCGCCCAAGAAGCCCAAGGTCAAGTGCCGTCGTCGCGGTCTGGTCGGGGGCGTGGACTGCGTGGGCAAGCGCATCGAGGGGAGATGAGCCCGACGCCCGGGCGGACGCGCGAATATCCTCCGGCGACCTGGTTCATCGACGCGTGGCCCCTGAGAGCCCCGGGCGAGTTCGAGCGCCGGGACCGGCGCGGCCGCGAGGCGGTTCGCCAAAAGGGCTGACCCTCCCCGGACGGACATTCGCCGACCGAAACCCCTTGACTTGGCCTCCCATTTTATTTAGGGTGGCCAGGCTGAATCAGCATTCATTTTTTTCGGAGGAATAGATCATGTCCGTGGCCAATAATGACATCGTGCTCTGCGCCGGAGTTCGTACCCCGATTGGAAGATTCGGCGGCGCCTTCGCCGGTCTGCGGGCCTACCAACTGGCGTCCATCGTCATTCGGGAAATCCTGAAACGGGCCAACAACCTCGATCCGGCCCTGCTCAACGACGTGATCCTGGGCGATTGCGTCCAGTGCCCGGACGAGGCCAACACCGCTCGGACGGCCGCCCTGGCGGCCGGCGTCCCGGTCGAGGTCCCGGCGGTGACCGTCCAGCGCCAGTGCTCCTCGGCCATGGCCGCCGTCGCCTTCGCCCGTCAGGCGATCGTCGCCGGCGACGCCGAGATCATCCTGGCCGGCGGCGTCGAGTCCATGACCTCGGCCCCGATGGTGGTGCCCAAGGCGCGCTGGGGCGCCCGGCTGGGCCACGACATCGTCATGGACTCGATGTGGGAGATGCTTTACTCGGGCTCGAACCTGCTCGAGAAAAAGGGCTACATCATGGGTCAGACGGCCGAGAACCTGGCCCAGAAGTACGACATCAGCCGCGAGGACCAGGACGTGGTCGCCCTCCGGTCCCACCACAACGCCGAAGCGGCGATTAAAGAAGGAAAATTCAAGGACGAGATCGTCCCGGTCGAGGTCAAGGGCAAAAAGGGCAAGGTCACCCTCGTGGACACCGACGAGCACGTCCGTTTAGGTCTGACCATGGACGACCTCTCCAAGCTGAAGACGGTGTTCAAGCCGGCCGAGGAAGGCGGCACGGTCACCGCCGGCAATTCGTCGGGCCTCAACGACGGGTCGGCCGGGTTTCTTGTCACCACTTACGGCAAGGCCCAAGAATTGGGCATCCCGGTCCAGGCCAAGATCATCGCCCAGGCCGTGGCCGGCGTCGAGCCGCACCTGATGGGCTATGGTCCGGTCCCGGCCACCCAAAAGGTCCTCAAGCGGGCCAATATGGAACTGGGAGATATCGAGCTGATCGAAGTGAATGAGGCCTTTGCCGCCCAGTACCTGGCCTGCGAGAAGGGCCTGGGGCTGAATCGCGACATCACCAACGTCAACGGCTCGGGGATCGGTCTCGGCCACCCGGTGGGCTGCACCGGGGCCCGGATCATCATCAGCCTGCTGGGCGAGATGGCCCGCCGCGACTTGACGACCGGCCTGGCCACGCTGTGCGTCGGCGGCGGCATGGGGATGTCCACTATTGTCGAAAGAGTTTGACGGCTCTTGATCCCAGCACGGCGGGTCACGATGTGATTTAAGCCGGGGTTATTAATATGCAGTACGGCTTGACCGAAGAACAGCAGATGATGCAGGACATGGTCCGCCGCCTGGCGCGGGAAAAGATCGCCCCGGGCGCGGCCGAGCGGGACGAAAAGGGCGTCTGGGACTGGGACGTGGTCGAGGTCCTGCGGGAGAACGGCCTGTTCGGGGCCGATTACCCGGAAGAGTACGGCGGCAGCGCCATGGGCATGCTCGCCTTCTGCCTGGCCGTCGAGGAGGTGGCCAAGGCCTGCGGCTCGACGTCGGTCTATCTCATGGTCCACGAGCTGGGCTCGATCCCGATCCTGCTGGCCGGCTCGGACGAACTCAAGGACCGGATCTGCCCGGGGTTGGCCACGGGCGAGAAGCTGGTCTGCTTCGGCCTGACCGAGCCGGGCGCCGGCTCGGACGTGGGCGGCCTGCGCACCCGGGCGGTCAGAAAGGGCGACAAGTACGTCCTCAACGGCTCAAAAATTTTCATCTCCCACGCCGACGTGGCCGACTACATCTGCGTCGCCTGCGTCACCGACCCCGAGGTCAAGTCCTCCCAGGGCCTGAGCGTCATCGTCGTCGAGAAGGGCACGCCCGGACTGTCCATCGGCAAGAAAGAGGACAAGATGGGCATCCGGGCCTCGACCACCTGCGAGGTGATTCTCGAGGACTGCGAGGTGCCGGTCGAAAACCTGCTCGGCCGCGAGGGCGACGGGTTCGCCATCCTGATGAAGACCCTCGACT
>JAHJDS010000030.1 GCA_018812395.1 Pseudomonadota bacterium | reverse complement strand
TGATCATCGGCGACAGCCAGGTCTTTTGCGGCGAGCGGCCCTTTCACACCACGTTCATGGCCCGGCTCCAGCGACTGTTCGACCAGCGGGGCCTGCCGATCGAGATCGTGCCCATGGGCGTCAACAACTACTCGACCGCCCAGGAGTACCTGGTCTATCACCTGATCGGCAAGAAGCTCAAACCCGACCTGGTGATCGTCATGTTCTTCGTGGGCAACGACCTCTTCAACAACATGGGCCCCTGCGACGAGCGGCCCTGTTTTCGGATCAAAGACGGTCGGCTGGTGAAGCCGCCTTTCAGGCGCCGGGACCTGAACACCGGCCCGGTGCGGGACTGGCTGCGCCGCCACGTCCGCCTTTACACCCTGCTGCCCAATCTGGTGCGGCAGTTGGGCCAGGCCTTCCGGCACAGACGGCGGCAGGCCCGGCGGGTTTCGGCCACCAGCAAAAAACCGCCGGAGCAAAGGCCGGGGTGGGACGAGCCAACGGCCCTGACCCGGCTCATGTTCCGGGCCGTAGATCTGCTCGACTCGGGGGACTCGCGGCTGATGTACGCCACGACCGATCTGTCGACCTGGTGGGCCGCGGCCTACGCCGTGACGTTCAAGCTGCTGGCCAAGTGGGACGCCGAGGTTCGGGCCGACGGCGGCCGGCTGGTGGTGGTGGACGTGCCCTGGTATGACCAGATGTACGACGACCGGTACGCCCTGGCCCTGAAGGGCTTGCCCTTGTGGCTCTACCCGGCCGGGACGTGGGACCGATTCAACGTTCAGAGGCGGTTTACGGCCTGGAGCCGTCGCACGGGCGTGCCGTTTTACAATCTGGCCGCGGCCATGCGTCGGGAGATCATAAAAAAGGGCACCCAGTTTTTCGATGGGCTTCACTTCGTGGATCAGGGGCATGAGTTCGCGGCCAACTTCCTGGCCGGCATCATCGGGAAATACTATCGGGTGCGTCGTGGGAGTCGGTAAGGGGCACCCTTGTTGGATACTGTGATTTAATGCGTCGGGAATCGCCCGAAAATCTTGCGCCGGAGGCGCGGCAGATAGATCAGATCGAACTGGGCCTCGCAATCGGGCAAAAGCTCCAGGACCTTGTCCTTGGCATAGGTCACCACCAACTGGGCCGTCTGTAAATCCGGCGAGCGGCGCTCGATCAGCCAGCAGGCCACGTCGATCACCCGGCCCGCGGCCCGGACCCGGCGGTGCTCGTCCTTCTGCTCGGGGGTGGTCAGAAATACCGGTTGACCGTCTGGCGACGCCATGGTCCCTCACCCACCCGGCCGCGCCCCGGATCGCTCAAGAAAGCCAGGGGCGCGGCCGGGTCGTTGTTGTTGCATCAGGCCGACTGTTGTCGAAAAATAACCCTACCTGACGCCGACGACCTGTTTGAACCGCTGGGCCCGGACGGCCACCGTGGCCGGGGTGGCGACACTGAGCGGCATGGTCTCGCCGCCCAGGGACTTGAGCCGATCGTCCGGATCGGGATGGGTCGCCCCCAGCGAGGCCAACATCCCCCCGCCCCGGGCCATCTTGGTCTTGATCCGGGCGACCAACACCGCCAAGGCCGCGGGATCGTAACCGGCCCGGGCGGCGAACAGCCGGCCTTTTTTATCGGCCTCGTACTCGAAGGCCCGGTCGTACCCTCCCTTGAGGAGCACGTCCATGATCCGGTCGGTCATCTTCCCGGCCAGGTTGACCAGGGCCGAGGGCGCCCGGCCCGTGGCCGCCAGGCCCTCCCGGGCGGTGATGGCCGCCACCTGCTGCCACCTCGCCTTCTTGATCATCCGGATGGCGTGCCGGCCGGCGACGTGGGCGATCTCGTGGCCCAGGACGCAGGCCAACTCGTCCTCGTTGCGCATGGTTGCCAGGAGTCCCCGGGTGATGAAGATCACCCCGCCCGGCGCGGCCATGGCGTTGATCTCGGGCGTGTCCAGGACGGCGAACCGGTAGGGGATGTCCGGCCGCGACGACCGGGCGGCGACGACCGTGCCCACCAGGTTGACGTAATCCTGGACCGGTTCGTTCTGATAGAGGGGATAACGGTGCAGGATCCGGGCGGCGACCATGTTGCCCAGGTACATCTCCTGCTCGGGGGTGACCTCCCTCATGGCCTCGGCGGCGCTGCCGGCCACCCGGGCGAGGTGGTGCCCGTAAGGCACGTACCGCGACACCAGCGAGCCGACTTGGCTGCAGCCCCACGAGGTCAGACCGAGGACCACCAGCGCCGCGATGAAAACTCGTCTCATTTTTTCGGTCCTCCTTACCTGGCCAGCCGGCCGCCGATGATGAACCCCATCACCGCCCGGGGGCTGATCCGCCGCGCCTTGATCCGGTCCAACAACTGGAGCTGGGCCCCCAACCGGTGGCGGCTGACGTAGGCCGCCTGGGTGTCTTGGTTGAAGCCCTTGAAGCCGGCCGTCTTGTCCAGTTGGGAGGTGCGGGACGTGCCCAGAAAGCGCCTGGTCAGGGACGCCCCACCGCCGCGGCTGGTGGACAGGGCCGTCCGAAATACCCAACCCGTGCCTCCCCGGCCGCGCACCCTGATCCAGCCGCCCCGGCGGGAGACCACCGTCAGGGGCTCGCCCTGGCGGGCCGTGAACACGACGTCGTAGTACGAGCCCGGGCCCGACCGGACCGCCACCTGGGAGCGTTGGGCGTACAAGGTCTCCGCCCCGGCCGCCTGGGCCAGGGTCAGGACCAGCATTGACCCGACGACGACCGCCATCCACCATCTTTTGTGACGCATCTTCGAATAACCTCCAGTTCAAACCAAACTTACTCTTTTCTTTATAGCAGAATTCAGGCCAGGCGAACAAATTTTGCGGCGACCGGGGCCGTCGTCAAGGGGGGCAAGTGTCGGCTTGACAACCGACCCCCCGCACTATAAACACAAGGGCAGGAGCCACCCGACCGGCGGGACCGTTCCGGATGGAGACCTTGGCCTTGGCCCGGGATCGAACATTCCGGTCCCGAATGGAAAATTTCGGAGAGATGACCGAGCTGGCCGAAGGTGCTCGCCTGCTAAGCGAGTGTGGGGTCAAAAGCTCCACCGTGGGTTCGAATCCCACTCTCTCCGCCACCCTCGATTCGCCCGGGCTTAGCCCCGGGTCTTTTTTGGAGGGGCATCCCCGGGGAGGATGGCCGGCGCCTCGCCGAGCGGCCACGTGACCCTAAAAACGGCCAGCGCGGCGCCGGGGCCGGGTTGGGGGCCAGGCTCTGATCGCCGGCCGACAGGCATCAAGTTGGTCGAGGCGATTGTCTTAATCAATCCGGCCGACTTTAGTCTACGTCGTGGCCGGCCGAGGCCCCATTTTTCCTTGACAGTGCCCCCCAACTAGTCTATTAGTTCTGCATTGCACAAGCGGGAAAATCTGCGTTCGGCGAGCGCATTCCAGAAAATTTTTAAACCGCACTGAGCCGGTAGGTCGAAAAAGACAACAAGGAGGATTTCTCATGGCGTTGATCGAACCTCATGGCGGCCAGGGACTCAAGCCGCTACTTTTGAAGGGCGCCGAACTGGAGGCCGCCAAGAAGGAGGCCGCGGGCCTGACCAAGAAGGTCAACATGGCCACCCGCGAGACCTCGGACTGCATGATGCTGGGCATCGGGGCCTTCACCCCCCTCGATGGCTTCATGGACCAGGCCGACTGGAAGGGCGTCTGCGACGACTTCCTGCTCAAGGACGGCACCTTCTGGCCCATCCCCATCACCCTGTCGACCGACGACGAGGACATCAAGGTCGGTGACAAGGTGGCCCTCTTTGATTCGGAGACCGGCGAGCTGGTCGGCTCGATGGATGTCACCGACAAGTACACCATCGACAAGGACTTCGAGAGCAAGGCCGTCTTCACCACCACCGACACCGAGCACCCCGGCGTCCAGAAGGTGGCGGCCCAGGCCAAGTACAACCTGGGCGGCCCGGTCAAGATCTTCACCGAGTTGTACTACCCCGAGCAGTTCGGGGACATCTACCAGCGTCCTTGGGAATCCCGCAAGATTTTCGAGGAGAAGGGCTGGGTGGACGTGGCCGCGTTGCAGCTTCGCAACCCCATGCACCGCTCCCACGAGTTCCTGGCGAAGATCGCCGTCGAGGTCATGGACGGCGTCTACATCCACCAGTTGGTCGGCAAGTTGAAAGCGGGCGACATCCCGGCCGACGTGCGCGTGAACGCCATCAACGCCCTGGTCGAGAACTACTTCGTCGACGGCACCGTGGTCCAGGGCGGCTACCCCATGGAGATGCGTTACGCCGGTCCGCGCGAGGCGCTGCTCCACGCCACCTTCCGCCAGAACTACGGCTGCAACTACATGATCATCGGCCGCGACCACGCCGGCGTGGGGGACTATTACGGCCCGTTCGACGCCCAGCGGATCTTCCGCGAGATTCCCCAGGGCAAGCTCTTGTGTAAGAACCTGAACATCGACTGGACCTTCCACTGCTACAAGTGCGGCGGCATGGCCTCGATGAGGACCTGCCCCCACGGCAAGGACGACCGTCTGCTGCTCAGCGGCACCATGGTCCGCAAGACCCTCTCCGAGGGCGGCGAGCTGCCGGCCGAGTTCTCCCGGCCCGAGGTGGTCAAGATCCTGCAAGACTACTACCAGGGTCTCGAGGAAAAGGTCGAGGTCAAGCTCCACGGCGCTGCCACCGGCGAGGTCAAGAAAGACTGATCGTCCGATAACAACCGGCCCTGACGTCAAGGCCCGCCCCCGCCCTCGGGGGCGGGTTTTTTTGTTGTGGGGAACGCGCCTCCATATGATGTACGTTCGATGAAAAAAAACCACCACCGGTGGTAGTTTGGTCTTGACAGAACTCTGATCGGGACGGTATGCTGATTGATAAATTACCCAACCGAGCTTGCTCGAGGGAGGAATCATGGCCAAAGGACAGACCTATCACGTTGTCCCCAGAGAGGATGGCAAGTGGGCCTTGCAGACGGCCAAGAAGGCCAAGCGGGCGATGAAGATCTTCGTGAAGAAGACCGAGGCCGTGGCCCGGGGCAAGGCGCTGGCCCAACCTGTGGGCAAACTGGTGGTCTACAAGAAGGACGACTCGGTCCAGAACGAGTACGCCTTCAAGCCGGCCCCCAAGAAGGCGGCCCCCAAGAAGGCCGCGGCCAAGAAGAAGCCGGCCGCCAAGAAGAAGCCTGCCGCCAAGAAGAAGCCGGCCGCCAAGAAGAAGACGGCGGCCAAGAAGCCGGCCGCCAAGAAGAAGCCGGCCGCCAAGAAGCCGGCCGCCAAGAAGAAGCCGGCCGCCAAGAAGCCGGCCGCCAAGAAGCCGGCCGCCAAGAAGCCGGCGGCCAAGAAGCCGGCGGCCAAGAAGCCGGCGGCCAAGAAGACGGCCGCCAAGAAGAAGTAGTCTTTCCGCGGTCGATCCGTCGATAAGTATCGAGGCCGGATTTTTTATTTCAAAATTCCGGCGGGGGTTTGTTGTTTCTTTTTTTAGGCCCGGGGCGGTGGCCGATGCGCATCGCCCCGGTCGCCCCCGTTGCCGCCGCGCCGGTGGTCCTCGTCTTGGTTTTCCAGGACTCATGTCATGGTAAGTAGGGTGGGGCAGGGCCCCGCCCCGCCATGAATATGGACAAGCGCTTTGGCGGGGCAGGGCCCCACTCTACTGGATGCTGTCAAAGCAATTGTCAGCAGGCATTGAATTAATGCCGGTGGCGATTATGACACTGGACAATGAAAAATGTAGTTGTCAGAAACCATACAACGGCCCCAGAGATGGTCTGCTTAAACAACTCGAGGCCATCAGGAAAGACTGCCCGGCGATCAAGCTCGTGTTCCTGCCTGATGATGTGTGGCCAGACTATCAGGACTGGCACCGGCTACGCGACCATGCTTTTCCGTCCATTCTACTGCCTGCACTACAAAAGGACTGTCTCGGACGAGTCACGTCCCCGATTCATCGTTTTTTCATAACCGATGAACGAATACGCTCGGTGGAAAAACTGTATCGACAAGACCTTCGAGAAAGATGGTGGCAGTACTCCGATCCACTAAAGCAGCACAGAAAAAAAAGGGCATTTTTAGGTCGACTGGCGGAACTCCAATTCGCGGAAAGGCTGGAACAGCAAGGATGGTCGATCGATAATCTTGAAGCGTGGGACAGGGGAGCGAAGCTGGACATTGAGGCTTCGGCCCCCGACGGCATTTCTACATCATTCGAGGTCAAGTACCTCGGCACCGAGGATGGGGTTTTCAGGACGCTACAAGAGGCGATTGAAGACCCTAGAGGAATCGCGATAGGCCAA
This sequence comes from Pseudomonadota bacterium, assembly GCA_018812395.1. Taxonomy (GTDB): domain Bacteria; phylum Desulfobacterota; class Desulfarculia; order Desulfarculales; family JAHJDS01; genus JAHJDS01. The sequence continues at coordinate 4,654 of JAHJDS010000030.1, read as the reverse complement.
CGTTTTTTTCAGGCGTCAATTAACTACTTAGTATTCAGGACGTATGAAGCAGCGCACCAGTTGAAATCCAGCGGCAGCCACCGAATCGCGGTTATTATTATATCTGATTGGCAGGGGTTTGACCAGCAATTGGCTGACGACTGGATTGACTGGAATGAGCCGTGTTTTTGCAAGGCGGATAAGATATGGGAAGATTTTTGTATAAAACAGCTGAATAAATATCCGGACTTGACCGATGATATGCCGGAAAAGATAAACACTCTTCATGAGGTCTGGATACTGGAGTGGACCTCGGACTTCGAGTTTGTCTTGAAATATAAAAAGAAGATTAAGACTTCCTAATTATCGATCCAAGGAGTGAATAATTAGAGAAGGAAGAGCGCAACAGTCAAATCATTTGTAAACGATTTCGTTACTCCTCGACTCCGAACCGCCGCAGGCCGCCCTCCCGGCGGGACCAGTCCCGGGTGACCTTGACCCGCAGGTCCAGAAAGACCTTGGCCCCCAGCATTTTCTCGATCCCAACCCGGGCCGCCTGCCCGATCTTCTTGATCATCTGACCGCCCCGGCCGACGACGATCCCCTTGTGGCCGTCCTGGTCGACGTGGATGACGGCGTGGATGCGGACGGCCCGGCCGGGTTCGGCCGGCTCCTCGAATTGCTCGATCTCCACCGCCGTGCCGTAGGGCACCTCCTGGTGGGTGTTCCGAAAGACCTGCTCCCGGATGAGTTCGGCCACCAGCCAGCGCTCGGTCCGGTCGGTGGGGACGTCCGGCGGAAAGACCGGCTCCCCCGGGGGCAGGAGCGATTCGATCTCGGCCGGCAGCCGGTCCACCCCGTCCCCGGTCAGGGCGCTCAGTGGCACCACGGCCCGCCAGTCGTCCCAGGCGCTCAGTTCCTCGATCAGCGGCAACAGGGACGATTTGTCGATCAGGTCGATCTTGTTGATGACGAGGATCTTGGGGGTTTGGATCTTCCTGAGGATGGCCGCGGCCCGCCGGCTGTCGTCCCGGGTGCGGGCCGTGACGTCCACGACCAGGGCGATCAGGTCCACGTCTTCCAGGGCGGCCCGGGCCGTCCGCACGAGCTTTTGCCCCAAGAGCCCCTGGGGCCGGTGGATGCCGGGGGTGTCGATGAGGATGGTCTGGGCCGACTCCGTGGTCAGGACGCCCAGGATCCGGTGGCGGGTGGTCTGTGGTTTTTTGGACGTGATGGCCACCTTGAAGTCCAGGAGGCGATTGAGCAAGGTGGACTTGCCGACGTTGGTCGCCCCCAGCAGGGCCACGTCGCCGCAGCGGAACTCGGCCGTCACTGGTCGACGTCCATTTCGTCCGCCTGGGCCTCCAGGGCCGCCGCGGCGGCCCGGCGTTCGGCCTCCTTGCGGGAGCGGCCCTCGCCCTGGCCCCAGACCTCGTCGCCGACCACCACTTCGGCGGCGAACTGCTTGGCGTGGTCCGGCCCGGTTTCGGCCACCAGGCGGTAGTGGGGAGTGAGGTGGAACCGGCGCTGGGCCAGCTCCTGGAGACTGGTTTTGGGTTCGGAGTCAGGGGCGCGGTTGATGGCCCTGGACATTCGGGGGCCGATCAATCGTTCGATCACCTCGGCGGCGGCCTCGAGCCCGCCGTCCAGGAACACCGCCCCGAACAAGGCCTCCACGGCGTCGGCCAGGATGCTCGGCTTGTCGTCCCCGCCGTCGCCCCTCTCCCCCCGGCCCAGACGGAGGCACGGCGCCAGGTCCAGTCGCCGGGCCAGGCGGGCCAGGGCCGCCTCGTTCACCAGGGCCGCCCGGGCCCGGGTCAGGGCCCCCTCGTCGGCCTCGGGAAACTTGGCGTACAACAGCCGGCTCACGGCCAGCTCCAGCACCGCGTCGCCCAGAAATTCCAGACGCTGGTTGCTGTCGAGGGCCGTCAGGCCGGCCTCGTTGGTCCACGAGGGGTGGCTCATCGCCCGTTGCAACCACTCCCGGCCATTAAAGCGGTAGGCCAGCCTCTCCTGCAAGGCCTCCCACAACCGCTCCTTGGTCATCAGGCCGTTGTTCGAAGATTCAACGTCCACACTCGCTCCTGTGGTCATCGCCCGGTTCCGGCCCCGGAAGGCCGCCAACACCTCATCCATTTAGCAAAAAGCACCTCGGCCGGGATGTCAACCCACATTTTACTTGACTTTAGATTAGAGTCCATGGTTTCTTGATTACTTTTCGAGGATGATATGAGCCCTGAATACCAAACCGTTGTCCTGGACGGTCCGGCCCTGGGCGAAAAACTGGCCGACCTGGCCGACGAGATGGTCGGCCGGCACGCCGACGCCGGCGCCCTGGCCCTGGTGGGCATCCGCACCGGCGGGGCCCATCTGGCCTTTCGCCTCCGGGAGTTGATCGGCCGGCGCACCGGGCGGGCGCCCGACACGGGCGTGGTGGACATCTCCCTCTACCGGGACGACTGGACCCGAATCAACTCCAAGCCGCTGGTCGGCCCGACCGACATCTCCTTTCCCCTCGATGACAAGGAAGTGATCCTGGTGGACGACGTCCTGTTCACCGGCCGCACCGTCCGGGCGGCCCTGGACCAACTCATCGACTTCGGCCGCCCCCGGCGCATCGAGCTGTGCGTCCTGGTCGATCGGGGCCACCGCGAACTGCCCATCGCGCCGGACTACGTCGGCCTGACCGTCAACACCGACTATGGCCAGCAGGTCGAGGTCTTTCTCGAGGAGAAAGGCTCCCCTGACCGGATCGTCCTGCTGAGCTGAGTTCCGGCCCCAGGCAACCCCGTCCCGTCATCCGGCTCATGGCCGCATCCCCTCCCGGTGGGGGATCAGTGCCCGGCCGGCTTCCCCGATGGCCGGCCTTCGCCCCCCGTTTTTCAAATTTTTTTCTGGTGTTGGTGCCATCGTGCGCCCTGGTCCCGCGCCTGGTCGGGCCGCGGTGGGGGCGGCGGGATTGAGTTGACAACCAAGGAGTGGTTGGCTAGACTGCGTGATTAACAGCTACATTTCCAGTGGAAAACTAGGGTATTGCCGGCTTGCCCGGCGGGGATCGTCTTTCCGGGAGCTGGTTCGGGGTTGACAAACGACCCCTGTTGTGAAAGAAAATTCAATCTGAACCCCGGATTGCAAAGGGAGCGAGTATGTCCGCCAAGAAAGTGACCGGTTCGGTCATGGTCGTCGGGGCCGGCATTGCCGGGATGCAGGCCGCCCTGGACGCGGCCGACGCCGGCTTCTACGTGTACCTGGTCGAGAAGTCGGCTTCCATTGGTGGGGTCATGGCCCAATTGGACAAGACCTTCCCCACCAATGACTGCGCGATGTGAATTATCTCGCCCAAACTGGTCGAGGTCGGCCGGCATCTTAACATCGAGTTATTGACGCTCTCCGAAGTCAGCGGCATCAAGGGTTCGGAGGGAAACTTCACCGTCAGCGTCAGGCAGAACCCGCGTTACGTTGACCCTGATTTGTGCACGGCCTGCGGCACCTGCGCGGAGAAGTGCCCCAAAAAGGTGGTTGACGTTTACAACGCCGGGCTGAGCAAGCGCAAGGCGGCCTACGTCGATTATCCCCAGGCCATTCCGATGGTCTACGCCATCGACGACGTGACGTGCATTTACTTCAAGAAGGGCAAGTGCAAGGCCTGCGAGAAATTCTGCCCGACCGGGGCGATCAAGCTGGATCAGCAGCCCCGGGACGTCGAATTGGCCGTCGGGTCGATCATCCTGGCGCCCGGTTTTCAGCCCTATGACCCGTCGCCCTACGAGGCCTACGAGTATTACCGGCACCCCAACGTGGTGACCTCCCTGGAGTTCGAGCGGCTGCTGTCGGCCACGGGGCCGACCATGGGCCACGTCCTGCGGCCCTCGGACGACACCGAGCCCAAGAAGATCGCCTTCCTGCAGTGCGTCGGCTCCCGGGACATCAACCCGGCCCACTGCGATCACCCCTACTGCTCGAGCGTGTGCTGCATGTACGCCATCAAGGAGGCGGGCATCGCCCGGGAGCACGCCGGGGGCGATCTGGACGTGTCCATCTTCTTCATGGACATGCGGACCCACGGCAAGGACTTCGACAAGTACTACGAGAAGGCCAAGGCCAACGGCGTCAAGTTCGTCCGCAGCCGGATCCATTCGGTGGCCCTGGAGGAGAACGACAACATCCTGCTGGAGTGGGCGGACGAGTCGGGCCGGAACCACGCCGAGCAGTTCGACATGGTCATCCTGAGCGTCGGCCTGGAGATCCCCGCCGGCGTCCAGGACCTGGCCGGGCGGCTGGGGGTCGAACTGGACGACGACGGCTTCGCCAAGACCGATTCCTTCTCGCCGGTGGCCACCACGGTGCCCGGCATTTACGCCTGCGGCGTGCTGAGCGGCCCCAAGGACATCCCGGGGTCGGTCATGGAGGCCTCGGCCGCGGCCGGCGCGGCCACCGGTCCCTTGGCCGGCGCCCGGGGGACGATGACCCGGGAGGCGGTCATCCCCGAGCAGATCAACGTCGCCGGCGATCCGCCCCGGATCGGCGTCTTTGTCTGCAGTTGCGGCATCAACATCGCCGGGGTGGTCGACGTCCAGGCGGTGGGCGAGTTCGCCGAGAGGCTGCCCTTTGTCGAGTACGTCGAGAACAACCTCTTCACCTGCTCCCAGGACTCCCAGGACAAGATGGCCGAGGT
>JAHJDS010000247.1 GCA_018812395.1 Pseudomonadota bacterium | reverse complement strand
TTCTTCTTCGAGCCCAAGGGGAAGAAGGCGTAGGGCTGGGGCACGCCCACGTTGACGCCCACGTTGCCCACCTCGACCTCCTTGATGAAGGCCCTGGCCTCCCGGCCGTTCTCGGTGATGATGCAGGCCGAATGGCCGTAGTCGGTGCCGTTGATCCAGGCGATGGCCCGGTCCAGGGAGTCGGCCCGGAGCAGACCGGCCACCGGGCCGAAGGCCTCCTCTCGGGCGATGGACATCTCGACGGTCACGTCCTCGAGGATGGTCGGTCCCAGGAAATAGCCCCGGGGGTAGTCGGCGACCTTGACGCCGCGGCCGTCGAGGACCATCTTGGCCCCTTGATCGAGGGCGGCCTCGATCCAGCCCAAAACCTTGTCCCGGCCGGCGGCGGTGGTCATCGGACCCATGTCCGCGCCCTCGTCCAGGCCGTAGCCCAGCTTCATGGACTTGGCCGCGGCCACGAACCGCTCCTTGACCTCGTCGTATCTCTCGCCGACGACGATGACGTTGTCCGAGCCCAGGCAGCGCTGGCCGCACATCCCGAAACAGGCCCGCAGCAGGTACTCGCCGGCGTGGTCCAGGTCGGCCGAGTCCGTGATGACCACGTTGTTCTTGCCGTTGCCGTTGATCGACGAGGTCTTGCCCAGCCGGCCGCACTGGGCGAACAGGTCCATCCCGGCGGTGGTCGAGCCGATGAACCCGACCCCCTGGACCTCGGGCTGCTCCAAGATGTACTGGTTGATCTCCCGGCCGCCGTGGATCAGGTTGATTGCGCCCGGCGGCAGGCCCAGTCCCTCAGTCACCCGGCAGATGTACTCGGCCGCCACCGGGTCCTGTCGGCTGGGGCTGACCACGACCGTGCACCCGGCGGCCAGGGCGTAGGGCACGAAGGACGACCAGGCGTGCATCGGGATGTTGCCCGGGGTGATGATCAGGAACACGCCCAGAGGCTCGTAAATCATGTACTCGTCGATGGTCCGGGCCAGCCAGTCCACGTGCTCGTTGAGCTTGGGCATGGCGTAGACCGCCGCGCAGGCGCTCTCGACGTTCTCGATCACCCTTCTTACCGAGCCCCGCGACTCGCCGATGGTCCGGCCGTGGTCCTGGGTCAGGACCCGACATAAAACGTCGTAGTGCTCCTCGAACTTCTGCCTAAGATCGAACAGGAGCCTGCCCCGCTCCCGGAGGGCGACCTCGCGCCACTGGACAAAGGCGTTTTGCGCCGCCTCGACCGCGGCCCGGGCCTCGGCGCGGGTGGCGGTCGGAAACTCGGCGATGGGTTCGTCGCTGACCGGGTTGAAGGACACGTTGATCGTCGTGGACTTCGAGTCCACCCACTCCCCGTTGATATAGAGCTTCAGTTTGCCGTAATGACTCTTGACCTCGGGCAGGATCGCCATGGGGTCGTTCTCCTTGAGCGGCAGTGGCCGCTTTGATTCGCGACCAACGCCTATACTGGGGTTCGTCTCTCGTCCGCGCTTACCGCCGCCACTTCGTCGGCGGCTGCCTCGTCGGTCCGCTACGGCCTCCCTCTCTCCCCTGGGGGGAGAGGGTCGGGGAGAGGGGGAGCCCCGGCCTGAAAGGAAGGGTCGGCAGTATTACCGCAGTCCATCCTCGTACTTGGCCTCCTCCTTGGTCAGGCCGCCGATCCGGGGCAGGGGCCGGCCCGAATCGGTGACCACCAGGGCGACCACGATCTCGTCGGCCCGGGGGGCGTCGTAGACCCGGACGGGCATGGCGTCGAAGTGGCTGCGGATGAAGGCGGCGTCCTTGTGGTTCAGGGCGACGTCCAGTTCGGTGCCCGGGACGCCCATCTTCTTGGCCGACGGGATCAGGGCCAGGCCGCGGCCCAGAGCGTCGCGAAAGGGCTTGCCCAGCTTGGGGTGCAGGATGGCCGCGGCGTGCTCCAGTTCGCCGTTCTCGCCGACGATCGCCCCCTTGCCGTAGCTCTCGGCCCGATCCGGGCCGATGCCCAGGACCTCGAGACATTTTTTTCCCAGCATCCCGCCCAGCTCGGCCCCGATATCCATCAGCTCACTCAGGTCCTCGACGTACCTACCGGCAAAGGGATTCTTGATCACGGCGCAGGCCGCCGCCCGCCGGGTGGGCGGATCGATGTCCCGCCCCATCTCCCGGCGGGTCTCCTCGACGATGGTCACGATCTTGCGGATATCCATGGCTCGCTCCTCGATCTTGCTTGGGACAACCTACGGTCGCCCGGAAGAATCATCCCTCGATAACGGCCCGGCGTTTCGCCGGCGGTGTGTTGCGGCTGGTGGTCACGACCACCTGGCCGTCGACCAGGATGACGCTCACGCCCGGATTGTCCCCGGCGGCCAGGCCGCCCAAAAAATCGTCACCCACCGAGCCCATCGAGGCGTCGGCGAAGACCAGGTCGGCCTCCTTCCCCGGTTCGATGATCCCCCGGTTCAGGCCGTAGCGTCGGGCGGTGTTGCCCGTGGCCATGGCGACCACCATCTCCGGCGGCAGCCCCCCCAGCGAGGCCATCAGGTTCATGGTCCGCAGGATGCCCAAGGGGACGACGCCGGTGCCGCTCGGGGCGTCGTTGCCGATGATCAGGCGGTGGTATTCCCGCCGCTCGTCGATCATCCGGCAGACCTCGACCGCCCGGAGCGGATTGCCGCAGTGGACGATCTCCAGGGTGTGGTCGGTGTCCTCGACCAGGCGCCGGGCCTCATCAACGCTGATGGCCGTGGGGCCGCCGTTGACGTGGCTGACCACGTCCGGGTTGGTGGCCATAACCTGCGCGGCGGTGACCGTCGAGCTGCCCGGGATCGAGGTGCCACCGGTGTGCATCATGACCGTCATCCCGGCGGCCTTGGCCGCGGCCACCAGCGGCGCTGCCTCCTCGGGGGTCTTGACGCTCCCCAGGCCGATCTCGCCCACGACCCTGACCCCCTCGGCGGCCAGTTCGGCCAGGTCCTCGGGCAAAAGGCCCTTCTCGAAAATGACCGCGCCGCCGACGACCTTCATCCCGCCGGGCCGGAAGTTCTGGAAACTCTTGGCCGCCAACACGGCCAGGGCCTTGACCCCGGCCCGGTCCTTGGGCCTCCCCGGCAGGTGGACCTCGCCGGCGCTGATGGCGGTGGTCACCCCGCCGTGCAGCTCGCTGTCCAGGAAATTTATCTGAAGCTGGCGCGGCGCGAAGTCGCCGAGCACCACGTGGCAGTGGGAATCGATCAGGCCGGGCAGCACCGCCGCGCCCGCGGCGTCGATCACCTTGGCCCCGTCCGGCCGCTTGAGCCCGCGACCCACCTCGGCGATTTTTCCGTCCCGGATGATCAGGCCGTCCGCGTCGAGGATCGGCCGGGAAACGTCGCCCGACAGCATCTGTCCCACGTTCTTGACGTATACCTCCGGCATGATTGAGACTCCTTTCACCAGCTCGGTGGCGACACGACCCACACCACCACGCATTTATCAGGACCGTCATTGCCCCACGAGTGGGGAATCAACGACGAATAATAGAAACTGGACCCCTCCCTGACCTCGAAGGTCTCCCCCCCCACGGTCAGCTTCAGGGTGCCCTGGAGCACGATCCCGAACTCCTCGCCCTCGTGGGAGTAGTCCCCTTCCGAACCGCCGCCCGGGCTGATGGTCGTGTGAAAGGGCTGCATCCGCCGGTGGCTCACCGAGCGGACCATCTGCTTGATGTTCGCCTGCCAGCGCGACAGGCTCACCTTTCTCCAGTCCTCGGGGGCGGCGACCACCGGCTCCTGGTTGGCTTCGTCCAAGAAGAAGTCGACGATGCGGACCCCCAGGGCCTGGGCGATCCGTTTCAGGGTGGCGATGGACGGCGAGACCTTTTCATGCTCTATCTGGGAGATGTACCCGGTCGAACAGCCGGCCACATCGGCCACTTGCTTCAAGGTCAGGCCGCGGTCAGTCCTGAATGCTTTGATTTTACTACCAAATTTTTCCATATCGTTTTTGCTTGCCCATTCCGCCAAATTCAGCTATAAGTAAAAAAGTTAAGTAATACTTTCACGACCGCGACCTTCTGTCAAGTCCAAATGCCCCGGGGCCGGGCCGGGCCACCCGGCGGAAGAGGGGGAGATCGGTCGAGATAGGTCGCTGGTTTACGCCACGTCATGCGCGGGGCTGGGGGGCCCCGTCGGATACAACCGAAACGGGTAAAGGAGGTTACCATGCGCAGGTGGCTGGCGGTCATATTGGCCGTAGTGTTTATTGTCGGCTTGTCGGCGGGGGCCTGGGCCAAGGCCGGGGTCTTTCGGATCGGCTGCGCCGTGCCCTTGAGCGGTCTGTTCGGCAAGGCGGGCCAGCAGGTCCGGGACGCCTACAATTTCTGGGCCGACAAGATCAACGGCCAGGGGGGCATCCTGGTCAAGGGCAAACGTTACAAGGTCAAACTCATTTTTTATGACGATCAATCCAACCCGCAGACCAGCCGGAAGATGGTCGAAAAGCTGATCCGCCGGGACAAGGTCGACCTGCTGCTGGGCGGTTTCGGATCGAGCCTGGTCATGGCCGCCTCGGTGGCCGCCGAACGGCACCAGTATCCGTACATCAGCGGCGCGGCCAGCTCGAACAAGCTGTTCGTCCGAGGTTTCAAGTATTACTTCTCGACCTTGGGCAAGGCCACCGAGGAGGTCCGGGGCTGCGTCGAGGTGTTCACCGCGGTCAAGCCCCGGCCCAAGACCATCGCCATCGTGGCGGCCAACATTCCCTTCTGCGCCTTGGCGGCCGAGGGATACCGGAAGTACGCCCAGAAGTTCGGCTTCAAGGTGGTTCACTTCGAGTTGTTCCCCTTGCGGCTCAAGGACTACAACACCATGCTCGGCAAGGCCAAGGCCAAGAACCCCGACGTCCTGCTGGTCGGGTCCCACCTGGGCGTGGCGCTGCGGGTGATGAAGGCCATGGTCGAGATCGACTTCAATCCCAAGGCGGTGGCCTTCTCTTACGGGCCGACCATTCCGGCCTTTGCCAAGGCCCTGGGCAAGCAGGCCGAATACGTGTTCGCCGCCAGCGAGTGGACGCCCAACCTGGCCTACAAGGGCCCGGTCTTCGGCACGGCGAGGCAGTTCAACGACGCCTATGTCAAGCGCTACGGCCG
>JAHJDS010000246.1 GCA_018812395.1 Pseudomonadota bacterium | reverse complement strand
TTACACCATCATCGCCGACGTGCCCTACGACCGGCCCCAGACGACCATGGCCCGGTTCACCATGTGTTCCAAATGTCAGGCCGAGTACGACGACCCCAAGAACCGCCGCTTCCACGCCCAGCCCAACGCCTGCCCGGTCTGCGGGCCGTCGGTCCGGCTGACCGACCCGGCCGGCCGAAAGATCGGGGCCGAGGACCCCGTCGCCACCGCCGCCGCCTGGTTGGCCGACGGAAAGATCGGGGCGATCAAGGGCCTGGGCGGTTATCATCTGGCCGTGGACGCGGCCGACCAGCGGGCGGTGGACCGGCTTCGGCGACGCAAGGGCCGCTACGAGAAACCGCTGGCCCTCATGGTCCGGGACCTGGCCACGGCCGGGGAGTTGGGACACGTCTCCGATGAGGAGGCGGCGGTCCTGACCTCGCCCCAACGGCCGATCGTCCTTCTCAGACGGCGGCCGGGCTCGGCCGTGGCCCGGTCCGTGGCCCCGGGCAATCCCCACCTGGGGTTGATGCTGCCCTACACCCCGCTCCACCACCTGCTGCTGCGAACCGGCCGGCCGTACCTGGTCATGACCTCGGGCAACGTCTCGGAGGAGCCGATCCAGATCGACAACGACCAGGCCCTGACGGGCATCGGCCACATCGCCGATTTCTTCCTGATCCACGACCGGGACATTTTGCTGCGGAGCGACGACTCGGTGGTCTTCGTTGATACCGGCCGCACCCGGCAGATCCGGCGTTCGCGGGGGTTCGTGCCCACCCCCATCTTCCTGGGCCATAAGGCGGAACCGGTGCTGGGCCTGGGCGCGGAACTCAAGAACACCATCTGCCTCACCCGCCAAGACCACGCCTTCGTGTCCCAGCACATCGGCGATTTGGACAACGCCGAGACCTACGCCTTTTTCGAGCTGACCATCTCTCACCTGCGGCGCATCCTGGAGGTGACGCCCCGATACGCGGCCCACGATCTGCACCCCGACTACCTGTCCACGGTCCACGCCCGCCGGAAACTGGACCTGCCCCGGGTGGTCGTCCAGCACCACCACGCCCACGCCGTGAGTTGTATGGCCGAGCACGACCTGGACGAACCGGTGATCGCCCTCAGCCTGGACGGCACCGGCCACGGGCCGGACGGCACCGTCTGGGGGGGGGAGTGCCTGATCACCGAGCGGCACACCTACCGGCGCCGGGGCCGGCTGTTCCACCTGGCCCTGCCCGGCGGCGATAGGGCGGTCAAACAGCCCTGGCGTTTGGCCCTGGCCGCCCTGACGGCCGCCTACGGCCCCGATGTCCCGGACCTGCCGGTCATGGCCGCGCACGCCGAGGACGCGCCTTTGCTCCGGAGCATGATCGAGCAAGGGGTGAACAGCCCCCTCACCTCTTCCCTGGGCCGGCTGTTCGACGCCGTGGCGGCCCTGATCGACCTGCGGCACGAGGTCAGCTTCGAGGGCCAGGCGGCCATGGAGCTGGAGATGATCCTCGACCGCTCCGCCGTGGCCGGCCCGTACCCCCACGACCTGATCGTCGAGGACGGCCTGTTCGTCCTGGACACCAGGGGGTTGATCCGGGCGGTGGTGGACGATCTGGACCGCGGGGTCAGCCGGGGCGTGATCAGCCTGCGTTTCCACCGGACGATCGTCGAGGGCCTGGCCCGGATGTGCCGGTGGCTCAGGCGGGAGACCAATCTGAACCGGGTGGTCCTGAGCGGCGGCTGTCTGATGAACCGCTACCTGACCATCCACCTGCCCCAGCGCCTGGAGGAAGACGGCTTCCAGGCCTTCACCCAGGCCCTGGCCCCCAGTAACGACGGCGGCGTCTGTCTCGGCCAGGCCGTGGCCGCCGACGCGGCCATTAGGCGGGGCCTGGTCACCGGTTCGGAGACCGTTCTCGGTCCCGAGGAGGCGGGCCCGTGAAGCACCTGACCGAATTCCGGGACTCGGACACGGCCCGTCGGCTGACGGACCGGATCAGGGCGGTCAGCCGGACGCCGGCCCGGTTCATGGAGGTCTGCGGCACCCACACCATGGCCCTGTTCCGGTACGGCATTCGCGACATGTTGCCCGGGCAGGTCGAACTGGTGTCGGGTCCGGGCTGTCCGGTGTGCGTCACCGCCGGACAGGACATCGACCGGGCCGTGGCCGCGGCCCGCATCCCGGGGGTCATCGTCACCACCTTCGGCGACATGCTGCGCGTGCCCGGCTCGGCCGGCACGCTGGCCGAGGCCAAGGCCGACGGGGCGGACGTGCGGATCGTCTACTCGGCCCTGGACGCGCTCCGCGCCGCCCGGAACGAGCCCGAGCGGGAGGTGGTCTTCATCGGCGTCGGCTTCGAGACCACGGCCCCGACCGTGGCCGGGGCCGTCAAGACCGCCCGGAACCTGGGCCTGTCCAACTTCAGTGTCCTGGCCGCTCACAAGCTGCTGCCGCCGGCCATGGCGGCCCTGCTCGGCGGGGGCGAGCTGAACCTGTCCGGGTTCTTGCTCCCCGGGCACGTGACGACGATCATCGGCCCGGCGCCCTATCGCCCCCTGGCCGCCAAGTACGGCGCGCCCTGCGTCGTCTCCGGGTTCGAGCCGGTGGACATCCTGCTGTCTCTGCTGATGCTCGTCGAGCAGATCGAGGCCGGGGAGTGCCGGGTCCAGGTCCAGTACCGCCGAGCGGTGGGGACGGACGGCAACCCGGCCGCCCGGAGGGTGATGGACGAGGTCTTCCGGCCGACCGACGCCGTGTGGCGGGGCCTGGGGCCGATTCCGGACAGCGGCCTGGGCCTGGCCGACGACTACGCCGCCTTCGACGCGGCCCGCCGGTTCGACCTCCGGGCCGAGGCCGTCGGGGAGCCGCCCGGGTGCCTGTGCGGCGAGGTCTTGCGGGGGATGGTCAAGCCGCCCGCGTGCAAGCTGTTCGCGACAGGCTGCACCCCGGGGACACCGGTCGGGCCGTGCATGGTCTCCTCGGAGGGGACCTGCGCCGCCTATTACAAGTACGGCCGCTGAGGCCGAGCCGGGGGGGCGAGACGTGGATGTACTGATCATGGCCGGTGGGTCCGGAACCCGGTTGTGGCCGCTCAGCCGCCGGAACATGCCAAAGCAATTCTTAGAACTGTTCGAGCATGAGACGTCCCCCGGTCCGGACGAGTATAAGTCGCTTTATTACCTGACCTTGCTTCGGGCCACGTCCATTCGAGCAGACGACGGGCGCGTGATGGTAATCACTGGCGAGAATCACCGGTCCCTGGTGCAGCATCAGAGCTCGGAGGCGATCCAGATCATCGGCGAACCCGTGGGCCGCAACACCGCCCCCTGCATCGGCCTGGCGGCGCTGTGGTTCGCCGCGAAAAGCCCGGACGCGGTCATGGCCGCGCTGCCGGCCGATCACCTCATCGAGGACACCGAAGGGTTCGGACAAGACCTCCGCCTGGCCGCGGACGTGGCGGAACAGACGGGGGTCCTGGTCACCTTCGGGGTTAAGCCCTCAACCCCCCACACCGGGTTCGGATATATCGAGGCGGGAGCCGTCGTCCCCGGGAGTGACGGCCAAGTCCGGACCGTGACCGGCTTTACCGAAAAACCGGGCCAGGAGCGGGCCCAAGAGTATCTGGCCGCGGGCGACTATTTCTGGAACGCGGGGATCTTCGTCTGGCGGGCCGCCGACATCCTGGCCCTGATCAACCAACACCTGCCCGCCTTGGGCGAGGCCCTGGAAACGGTGCGGCCTCACCTGGGGAGCGACCGGGAGGCGGAGGCCGTCCGGCGGTTTTACCTGGACCTGCCCCTTGAGGCGGCCACGTCCATTGACTACGGCGTCCTGGAACCGGCCGCGGCCCAGGGCCGGGTGGTGATGGTCGAGGCCTCCTTTGACTGGGAGGACGTGGGCGGCTGGCCGGCCCTAATCGACTGGCTCGCCCCGAGCAGGCACTGGAATCAGGACGACGAAGGCAATTGTTTTCCGGCAATGCCCAACCCGGTCGTCCATGACGCCTCCGGCAACATCATCTATGCCGACCGCAAGCTGGTCGCCTTGCTGGGGGTGAACGACTTGATGGTTATCGATGCCAACGTCGGCGGCGAAGAAGTGCTGCTGGTCTGCCCCAAGGCGCGGGCCGAGGAAGTGCGGAAGCTGGTCAAGTTGGTCCAGGACAAGGCTAATCTCGAGAAATACCTGTAAACACGCGGAGAGACGATGCAGTGGTGGACCGATTTCATGGTCTGGGCCCAGGCGACGACCGTCTGGTTCATGGAGCTGGCCCAGCCTTACGGCGCCTGGGCCCTGTTCGCCTGGGCCTTTGCCGAGTCGTCCTGTTTTCTGATACCGCCCGATCCGCTCCTGATCCTGCTCAGCGTCGGGGCCTATGCCCAGGATTCCTTCTTCTTAAACCATCCGCTGTTGCTCCAGCTCTACACCGGTCAGGAGCCGGTCCGGTCGCTTCTTTGCTTCTGGTACGCCCTGGTGTGCAGCGTCGGGTCGGTCCTGGGGGGAATGCTGGGTTACTTCATCGGCCTCAAGGGCGGGCGGCCGCTGCTGAGGCGCTGGTTCAAGGGTCCCAAGACCAAGCTGGTGGAGAGCTATTACCAGAAATACGACGTCTGGGCGGTGGGCATCGCCGGATTCACGCCGTTGCCCTACAAGGTGTTCACCATCTCGGCCGGGGTGTTCCAGCTGGATTTCAAGAGGTTCGTCCTGGCCTCGGTCCTCAGCCGATCGGCCCGGTTCTTTCTGGTGGCGGCCGTAATTTATTTTTTCGGCGAGGCTATCTGGTACGTCATCCAGAAACGGTTCGACGTCCTGACCGTGGCCTTCGTGGTCCTGCTGGTCGTCGGCTTCCTGGTCATTCGCTTCTTCGGCAAACGGGCCGCCCGGCGCTCCAAGGCCGAGGCCCCCTGATCCCCGGGCAAAAAACGGGCCGTGTCCGCCCCGGCGTCTTCCGCCGGAGCCGACACGGCCCGTTTAGTTACCGACTCGCCGGTCTCAGGATCGGCGGCGGGCCGCCCGGCGGGCCGACTTGCGGGCCACCAGACGGCGGTAGAGCCGATCCATGCGCCCGACCATGATCCCCTGCTCGAAATGACTCCGGAACCGCTCCTGTCCGGCCCGGCCCAGGTGCCGCCGCAGCTCGGCGTCGTCCAGCAGGCGGGCCAGGGCCGCCCCCAGGGCCGCCTGGTCCCGGGAGGGGACCAGCAGTCCGGTGTGCTGATCCACCACCAGTTCGGCGATGCCGCCCACCTGGGTGGCCACCACCGGCAGGCCCGAGGCCATGGCCTCGAGGATGGACACCGGTAATCCCTCCCAGCGCGACTGCAGCACGAAGATGTCCGACAGGCTGAGGATGCGGGGAATGTCCCGCCGGACGCCGATCAACGCCACCTTGTCCTCGAGGCCGTAGCGCCGGGCAAGACGGCGGATGAAGTCACCCCGCGCCCCCGCTCCCACCAGCCAGACCACGAAATCGTCCCGCGTCTCGGCCAGGTCGCGGACCGCGGCCAACAGTAGTTCGTGGTTCTTGACCTTCTTGAGGTGGGCGACGCAGGTGATGATCTTCGGGCGGGCGCCGTCGCCATCGGACATGGCCCGGCAGGCGGCCGTCCTCGCCCGAGCCTCGAGAAAGGGCCGCTCCGCCAGCCCGCTGTGGACGACGTGCATCCTCGAGCGGGGAAAACCGTAACGGTGCAAGC
>JAHJDS010000002.1 GCA_018812395.1 Pseudomonadota bacterium | reverse complement strand
TCCCTGTTCGCCCGGGCCGCCCGGGCCGTACCCGACCCCGACCGCCTCAAACAGGAGGTCGTCTTCCTGGCCAACAAGGTCATTGGCGCCGACGCCCAGCCCCCGGGCGACCCGGACATCCTGCAACAGGGCGTCACCCGGACCCTGGCCCTCTTAAATTTGGGGCTGGAAAAGATCGTCGACGGCCCGTTGGACCAGGCCGTCGAGCGGCTGGGCGCCGTTTACCTGGAGCACATCTTCACCCTGGCCTACAATTATTTACGCCGACTGCGGGCCCGGGCCCTGGAACTGGTGTCCACCGGCTGGATCGGCCGGATGCCCAACAACCTCCACGTCCTGGACGAGCCCGACGACCGGATCCTGGCCGGCCTGCTGCGCCCCTTCCCCGTCTACCACGACCCGGCCGGCGACGAGACCGAATACCGCTGGTTCGAGACGGCCGCCGACCTGGACCGCCGCACCGCCGACCTGGACCGGATCGTCTATTGGGGCCGCCTGGTGCTGGACCTGATGGACCTGGACATCCGTCCGGCCTTCGATCCCCGGGCCAAGCGCCTCACCCCGGTCGAGAGCCGGGACGTCACCCTGGGCACGCTGCTCCTGACGGCTGCGGCCAATCACCTGACCGGCGGCCGGGCCGCGCCGGCGTCGATCGCGGCCTCCCGACTGGAGGCCGCCCTCGAGGCCCTGCAATCGGGTTTACCCGGGTTGATGGACCAGTGGCGGTCCGACCTGGCCCCGGTCCTGTCCGAGCCGGAACGGGCCTGGGCCGAGGCCCTGTTCGAGGTGACCGGCCGGACCTACGACCAGGAACTGGACCGTCTGGACCGCTCCCGGCCGATTGATCCCCGCTTCATCCGCGGCCTGGTCGTGGTCGAGGGCTGAGCAGGCCGGCCCGCCGGGCGGCGTCGAACAACGCCCCGGCCGAGCGGCGCGGCGCTCGGATCACGGGCGTGTAGGCGAGGTCAAAGGCGTCCGCCCCGCCGCGTTTAGATCACGGCCCGGGCCGTCAACTTAAAAAAATTACACAAAAAATCTTGACACCCCACCCCGTGGCTGCTAAAAATTTATTAATAATCCCTGGGTGGGGCCGAACTTGACCTTCGACCCGGTGGCCAGGGGCGGGGTCGGGTCAGGGACCAAAGTGTCAGGTCATTTGTCGCCACACATTTCGGCGGGGTCAAGCAGGGGGAAGCAATGGCGTTGACCAAAGAGAAGATCATCAACGCGGTTTACGAGCAGGTGGGCCTGAGCAAGTCCCAGTCTCGTGATGTGGTCGAGTCCCTGCTGGAGATAATCAAAAGGACCCTGGAGACCGGCGAGGACCTCCTCATCAGCGGCTTCGGCAAATTCGTGGTCAAGCAAAAGCGGGCCCGTCGGGGCCGCAATCCCCAGACCCGGGCCGATCTCCAACTCCGGGCCCGCCGGGTGGTGGTCTTCAAGACCTCGGGCGTGCTCCGACGCATGATCAACGAACGAGACGAGCTGGCCGAGTCTCCGGCCCGTTCCGCCGGAGAGGCCGGACAGAGCGCCCCGTTCGGGTCCTAGCCCCGGGCGGGCATCTTTTCAACAGACGGGAAACAACGCCGTCACCCGCCAGTCCCTCACCTGGCCGGAGCGGCCTTTTTTTTTGCCATGATTCCCAATGGCCGGCCCCACCCCGGGCCTCACCGCCGCCTGGATTCATCCGTCAGCGCCTGAGAGTTCCAATACCGCCCCGGTCATGGCCAGGACACCGGTCTTGATGGTCGGTTCGGGTTGGGGGGCGAACTGGGCGGTGTGGATTTCGGGCAGGGTCAGGTCGCCCTGCCGGCTCTGAGCGAAGCGCTCCCAGGATTCGGTGCCCAGGAAGAAAAAGCACAACGGCACCCTGGCCGCCCCAAAACAGGAAAAATCCTCGCTGGTGGTGAACGGCCCCAATTCCAGCACGTTGTGGGCGCCCAACAGGTCGCGCCAGCGGTCCATGAGGCGCTCGGTCAGCACCGGTTGATTGAAGATGGCCGGACAGCCGGGGTCGAACTCGAAGGTGGGATCGAGTTCCGGGGGCAGACCGGCCTGTCGGGCCACCCCTTCGGCGATGCGCTCCAGGGCGGCGATGATCTGGTCCCGGACCGCCTCGGAGAAGGTGCGCACGGTCAACTGGAGCCGGACCTCGTCTGGGATGATGTTGTGCTTGGACCCGCCGTGCACGGACCCGACCGAGACGACGGCCGTCTCGACCGGATCGAGTTCGCGGCTGACCACCGTCTGCCAGGCCAGGATGGTCTGGGCGGCGATGACGACCGGGTCCACGGTGGTGTGCGGCCGGGCGCCGTGCCCGCCGCGGCCGCGGATGGTCACGTCCAGGAAGTCGCCGGCGGCCATGAGCTGGCCCGGGCGGCAACCGACCATCCCGGCCGGCATGCCCGGCGCCACGTGGCAGGCCAGGGCCTGGTCGGGCCG
>JAHJDS010000029.1 GCA_018812395.1 Pseudomonadota bacterium | reverse complement strand
GTGCCGAGTGGCACCGCGAAGCATGCCGGTGCGGCCTCGCACCGCCCGTGCGGCTTCGCCCTGGCTCGGCGGGTGCTGGACGAGGCGCGGTCCATGAGCGTCTTTTGCACGGCCCACCCCCTGACCCCGGTCCGGCCCCTGATGCGCCGGGCCGGGATCATCACCGCCGCCGATTTGAGGCGCACGCCCTCGGGGAGGCGGGTCAAGGTCAGCGGCCGGGTGATCCTGGTCCACACCCCGCCCACCCGGAGCGGCCGGCGGGTGATGTTCGTCACCCTCGAGGACGAGACCGGTCTGATGGACGTGGTCATCTTCCCCCGGGTCCAGGCCCACGCCGCCCGGTGGGTAATGACCGCCGAGGTGCTGTCCGTGTACGGCGAACTGCAGCGCCTGGGCCGGGGCGGGCGGTCGATCTCGATCGTGGTCCAGGGCGTGATCCGCGGCTGGAGCGGCGCCCTGGAGAAGCTGTTGCCCCGGGCCATGGACCAGGAGCGGGTAAGAGACTTCGAAGCCGACGAAGGCCGGCCTAAACCGAGGGCGTCCGCCGTGCCGCCCCGACGCCGCGTTGGGGCGCGTTGATCGCCGGGCAAGGGTGACCAGAACCGGCCCGGCCAGCCCCGGACCACGGTCGTCTGGCCCGAAGCCTTGGCCTGTGGTACGGTTAAACAACCGCGTCCGGCCCTCTCCAAGATCGTTGTCCGTCGGAGGTTGTATGCCCAGGCAGGTCGATCTCAATCAGACCGTCAAGGACATCGTGACCAACGCCGGGGCAATCGCCGTGGGTATTACGACCGTCGAGACCTTGGCCGGCGGGCCGCCCTCGGCCGATCTGACCCGCGTCCTGCCCGAGGCCAGGTCGGCGGTGACGTTCGCCCTGCCGCTGTGCCAGGATTACATCGCGCCTTTTTTGGGCAAGAAGGATTACGCGGCTCACTGTCGGGACAATATCCTGACCAACCACCTGGCCAGCGGTATCGCCCTGGATCTGGCCGGGTTCCTGGACATGAGGGGTTTTTTGTCCGTGCCCGTGGCCTGCAACTTCGTGTACCGCAAAGACACGCCCCGCGGCACCCGGGACGAGTTGCCCGAGGTCTCGCATCGCTACCTGGCGGTTCGCTCCGGGGTGGGGCACTTCGGTTTATCGGGCAACGTCCTTCACCCCAAACACGGCGCGGCGATCATCCTGGGCTCGGTGATCACCGAGGCCGAGCTGACGCCGACCGAACCTCTTCCCGAGGGAGACAACTACTGCGACGAATGCCGGCTCTGCCTGGCCTCCTGCGCCTCGGGCCTGATGGACCAGGAGGAGAAGGCCGTGGTCACCCTTGGCGGCCGGGATTTCTCGTATGCCAAGCGGCGGGCCTACGACCGCTGCGACTACGTGTGCGGCGGCTTCACCGGACTGCACGGAAGCGGCCAGTGGTCCACCTGGTCGCCGGCCCGATTTCCCATCCCCGAGCAAGACCATGATTTTTATAACGCGATCAGGGCCGCGGCCGGGCCGTTCGCCCGGCGCCCCAAGATGGAGATCGGCTTTTATCACGCCCTGATGCCCGGCCTTCGGGGCGAGTTCACCTGCGGGCACTGCCAGCTCGTCTGTCATCCGGACAAGGAGGTCAGGAAAAAACGCCACAAGATCCTGGTCGAGTCCGGGGTGGTGATCCAGGACGAGGATGGTTCGCGCCGGGCGGTCAGTCCGGACCAGGCCGAGTCACATCTGGAGGCCATGCCCCCGGAGAGGCGGGCGCTCTTCGAAGCAGGGCCAAAAAATTCGTGACATAGGAGAGACGAAATGGATCAGACGGTCTTGGTCAGCGAGTCGGCCGAGAAAACTCGCGGCCAAAGTAACTTCACTCCGGCCTTTTTCCTGGCCGTGTTTCTGGGGTGGCTTGGCGCCCATCGCTTCTACACCGGCAAGATCGGCACGGCGGCGATCATGCTCCTCACCGGCGGCGGGGCGGGCGTGTGGTGGCTGTACGACCTGATCCTGATCATCACCGACGACTTCACGGACAAGGACGGCCGCCATCTAAGGCTCAACCTCGAGGAGGGCGCGCGCGGTCCCTACCGGTTCGACGTGACCGTGCTGCTGCTGATCTTCGCCGCCGGGATGCACCGTTTCTACGTGGGCAAGATCGGGACCGGCGTCCTGTTCATCCTGAGTTGGCTGACGATCATCGGCGGCCTGATCTGGCTGCTGGTCGATCTGATCAATCTGGGCAAGGACAATTTCACGGACAAGCAGGGCCGGTTGCTCCGCCGGGATTGACCCGCCTTGGCCGCCCACGGCCGATGTCCGCCGCCCAGGGGCAAGTAAAAAAAAGGGTCGGCCGGTACGGTCTTAGATGGATCGCGCCGGCCGACCCCGCTGCTTGATGTGGGGGGCGGGGATGGCCTGGCCCCTTTGCCCCGGCGATCCGGTTGGCTACTTGAGCGCCGCCAGACCCTTGAGGTCCATGTCGCCCACGACCTTGAGGGCCGCCGCCGGGTCAACCGTTTTTTCGGAAGCGGCGATCACCATCGTCACCCCGAGGTGAACTCGAACGGAGAGCGTCTTTCTCTTCTTGTTGATCACCAACTGTCCCGGAAACCCTTTGACATTTATGCTCTTCATGGTCATCGTGGGGGTGTCCATGGCTATTTTCATCTTGATCATGGCGGCCATTTGAGCGGCGTAGGCGCCGGAGCGGATCATGACGATCACCCGGTCGCTTCCACCGGCGTACCTCCGGGTGGCGGTGTTCATGGCCTTGTCCTTGATGGTCATGGACATGGTGTTGGCCTTATCGATTGCCTTCAGTCCGCCCAGGGTGTCGGGCAGGAACTTGGCCAGGTCCTTGGCGTCAAAGGCCAGGGCCGGGGCGCAACAAAGCAGGACCACGGCGGCCACCAGGCTGACGACTCTCTTCATGATTCCCTCCCTCTGATTTTCTTGGCGATGTTCGCAAACGTCGACTGGTTTCGATCTGTTGTTATAATCTAATCAATGGGGAGGGGTGTCTGTCAACTCGGGCGCGGCCCCCGAGGGAAAAAAAAGTGATTTTTCTTTTCCCCCGACGCGGCCAAGGTGCTATATAATTCGATTCCGCTGTGGATGCCCGGTCCCGAGAAGGCGGCCAAGACCGAATCGCGATGCGTCAAAGGATCAAATATCGGCTGACCACGCCCGGCGCGGTGCGGGTGGTTCGTTGGGTGTTCTACGGGGTGATGGTCGGTCTGGTGTCGGGCCTGGGGGCCTGTCTCTTCTTCTACCTTCTGGAGTGGGGCAAGTATTTCGTGCTGGAGGTCGGCGCCGGGCTGCACGTCCCGGCCCCGGCCGGTGAGCGGCTGGTCGAGGCCCACTTCGGTCTGCAGTGGCTGAAGCTGCCCCTGCCGGGCCAGGATTTTATCGACACTTCGAGATTGAACATCGAGGCCCTGGTGGCCCAGATACGGGGCCACGATTATCGGCCCTGGCTCCTGTTCCTCGTCCCGGCCTTGGGCGGCCTGCTGAGCGGCCTGCTGGTCTACACCTTCGCCCCCGAGGCCGAGGGCCACGGCACCGACGCCATGATCGAGGCCTTCCACCGCCGGGCGGGCATCATTCGGGCCCGGGTGCCGATCGTCAAGAGCATCGCCTCGATCATCACCCTGGCCACGGGCGGCAGCGCCGGGCGGGAGGGACCCATCGCCCAGATCGGGGCCGGTTACGGCTCGTGGCTGGCCCAAGTCCTCAAGATGGACGTCAAGGACCGGCGGCTGCTCCTTCTGGCCGGAACGGCCGGCGGTTTGGGGGCCATTTTCCGGGCCCCCCTGGGGGGGGCCATCACCGCCGTCGAGATCCTCTACTCCGAGGATTTCGAGACCGAGGCCATCATCCCCTGCATCATCTCCTCGGTGGTCGCCTACAGCCTGTTCACGTTCGTCTTCGGCCAGGAAGCCATCTTTGACACGCCCAAGTTCCAGTTCACCAATCCCCTCGAACTCCTGGTCTACGCCGTGTTGGGGCTGGTCTGCGCCCCGTTGGGTATCCTGTACATCAAGGTCTTTTACGGGGCTCGGGATCACGTCTTTCGGAAGATACGCATTCCGCCCCACTTCAAGCCGGCCCTGGGGGGCTTGGGCGTGGGCTTCATCGCCCTGTTTTTGCCCCAGGTGATCGGCGGCGGATACGGTTTCATCCAGCAGGCCATCTACGGCCAGGCCGTGCTGTGGATCATGATCCTGGCCATCTTCGGCAAGATGGTCACCACCGCCCTGACCATCGGCTCGGGCGGCTCGGGCGGCGTGTTCGGTCCGTCGCTGTTCATCGGCGGCATGATCGGCGGCGTGATCGGGTACCTGGGGAACCTGCTGTTCCCGGAATTGGTCACCCAGCCGGGCGGGTACGTGTTGGTGGGCATGGCCAGCTTCTTTGCCGGCGTGGCCTCGGCGCCCATCGGGGCCCTGCTCATGGTCTCGGAGATGACCCGGGGGTACGGGCTCCTGGCCCCGCTGATGCTGGTCTCGGTCATCGCCATTCTGCTCACCCGGCGGTGGTCCATCTACGAGAAACAGGTCAAGAACAAGTTCGCCTCTCCGGCCCACGCCGCGGACATGACGGTCAACGTCCTCGAGGAGATGAAAGTCGGCGACGTGTTTCAGCCGTCGCGGGTCGAGATCCTGCCGGCCTCGATGCGCTTTGGCGAGCTGCGGCGGGTGCTGGCCCGCTCCAGCCACAACCACTACCCGGTGGTCGATCGGGAGGGCCGGCTGACCGGCATTTTATCCCTCCGGGACGTGCGGACGATCCTGTTCGAGGACGCCATCCTGGATCTGGTCGTGGTCGGCGACGTGGCCAAGGACCCGGTGTGGGTCACCACCTCGGAGACCCTGTATTCGGCCCTTATGAAATTTATAGACAGCGGCTTTGGGACCGTTCCGGTGGTGGACGTCGAGTCCGGGGCCATCCTGGGCCTGTTGGACCACGAGGACGTGATCTCGGCCTACCACCATGAAGTGGATCGCCGTCTGACCGGTGACCCGGACGTGTTCGGCCGGTCGTGAGGGGCACGTCAGTCGGCCGGATATCGATGCTCCGGATATCGGAGGCTCGTGATCAGAAGTCGTGAAAAATGAGTTGGCCGGCCGGGTCTTTTCAGACTATGGTATTGGCCGTGGACCTTGCCGGCAGTCCGATGGAGTGATCGGCCAGGCCCCAGCGGAGGACAGCCCATGGCCCAGGACGAGCCCGACGATCGCCGACCGGGCGACGCGGACCAGCCCGAGCCCGTAAAAATCCCTCGCCCCCGGATGGGTCGGCCCCGGCGGGGCTGCCTGGGCCGACTGGCGCTGGTCTTGATCTCTTTGATTCTGGCCTTGGTGGCGGCGGAGGTGATCGTCCGCCTGGTCTTGCCGGCGCCGCCCCTGTTGGGTCGATTCGATCCCCTACTGGGCCTGTCGCTTAGTCCCGGGACCGAAGGGTGGTGGCGGCGGGAGCACACGGCCCACGTCAAGATAAACTCCCTGGGGCATCGCGACGTGGAACGCGGCTGGAAGCGTGACGCCAAAGGGAACTGGATCAAGCCCCCGGGCACCAGGCGCATTCTGCTGCTGGGCGACTCGTTTGTCGAGGCGTTGCAGGTGGACCTGACCAAGACCTTAGGTCAGATCCTGGAGCGGAGTCTGAGGGCCCAGGGTGACTGGCGTATGTTCAACTGGGAGGTGGTCAACGCCGGCCTGTCGGGCATGGGCACGACCCATGAGTACCTCCTGCTCAAACATCGGGGCTTTCATTTCCGGCCCGACATCGTCATCCTGTTCGTCTGCCTCCGGAACGACCTGCTCGACAGCAGCCCCGAGTACGGCAACACCGAGCGACCCCATGTCACCCTCCAAAACGGCCGGCTGGTGGTGGACACCGGGTTCAAGGACCGCGGCCTGAACCGCGTCCGGCGCAGTTGGTGGGGTCGGATCCTGTACTGGCTGATCCCCCGGTCCCACATCCTGCGCTGGATCAACGAAAAGAAGTACGAAATCATTGTTGCGGTGAAGCGTCTTTTCGGCGGCGGCAAGGCCGGGGAGCCCCTCGGGAGGCGCCGGGAGACCGGCGCCGAGGCGGCGGACAAGAGCTTCTACCTGCGCCTGGTGCCCTTTACCCGGTTCGGCTGGCAGTTTGCGGAACTGCCCCTGGACTATCTCGAGCTGTTGGCCTTTACCGAGCGGATGTGGCGGGTGACCGAGCGGGTGCTCCTCGAGATGAACCGGCTGTGCCGGACGCGGGGCGTGAAGTTCCTGGTGGTGCTGATCCCCTTGCCCGAGCAGGTGGACGCCGGACTCCGAGTCGCCTGGCGCCGGGACAACCCGACGCTGGATCTGAACCTGGTTGAGAACGGGTTCATCGACATCTGCCGGCGGCACCGCATTCCGGTGTTTTCCCTGCGGCCGGGCCTCATCCGGGTGACCAAGGACCAGGGCGGGGAACTGTACCGCTACGGTTCCGTTGACGCCCCAAAGTACGGTCACTTCACGGTTCGCGGCCACGCCGTGGTGGCCCGGCGCCTGCTCGACTACCTGGATCGCCGCCACCGGGACTGGATTCGACCCCCAAAATAGCAACCAACGGGCAGGACGAGCCGGTTCCTCGGGTTGCTTTTTCGACTGATCCGGCGGTGAACCGGCCCGAGAGTCGTCACCAGACCGGTCTTTTAGCGTGACGAATCTTGACAGGGGTCACGGTCGGTTGGCTACAATGAATAAACCCGAGACGGATGGAGGAGGGATGTTATGGGTCGTTGTGTCAAATTGATGGTTGTGGCCTGGCTGATGGTTCTGTGTCTGGCGGCCCTGCCGGTCATGGCCCAAAAGGGCGACTCGCCGGCCAAGGTGGTCCCGGGCGGCCCGCAGGGGCGTTATTTGTCCTTGCCGTCGGCGATGTTCGCCCCGGGGGCGCCGGTGGTCATCACCTGGCGCAACACGCCCGGCAATGCCCGCGACTGGGTGACCGTGGTCCCGGCCGGGATCTCGGACCGCAAGTGGGGCAAGTGGACCTACCTCCAGGGACGGACCAGCGGCCGATTCACGGTCCGCAATCTGCCCCGCGGGGCTTACGAGGCCCGGCTGTACTTCAACTGGCCCAAGGGCGGGTTCCGGGTCATCGAGCGTCTCAGCTTCCGCGTCGGCGGGGCCGTGGGCGGACTGCGCGGCCAGTACCTGGCCCTGCCGTCGGCGGTGTTCGCCCCGGGGAGGCCGGTGGTCATCACCTGGCGCAACACGCCCGGCAACGCCCGCGACTGGGTGACCGTGGTCCCGGCCGGGATCTCGGACCGCAAGTGGGGCAAGTGGACCTACCTCAAGGGGCAGACCGCGGGTGCCTTCAGGGTCCGCGGCCTGCCGCCCGGCGCGTATGAGGCCCGGCTGTACTTCAACTGGCCCAAGGGCGGCTTTCGGGTCATCGAACGCCTGCGCTTCACGGTCCAGTAGACTGACGGCGACCTTTTCGCGGACGGGCTCAGGCCGAATCATCCTCCCGGAGGATGGGGGAACCTATCGCCAGGTGATGGTTCGGCCGGATCGGCCTGAGTGTTTACCTGGCCGGGGGAGCCGGCGGCGCCCAGGAGGTCGGCACGTAGAACACGAAGTGTTTGGCCGCCAGGTCGAACTGGTCGGACGTCTCTCGGCTGATGGTGTCATAGAAGACCTGCAGATTGTTGATGGCGGCCAGCTCCCGGCCCAGGCGGCCCGGATGGTAGAGTTGCGGCGGCAGGGGCGGCAGGAAATGGTCGCACTGGCCCTGCCACCGGACGCCCAGGTCGCGGGTCAACCGCTCCAGGCGCTGGTAGACGTGGCGAATCAGGTCGGTGCGGAGAATGGGGCAGGGGTGGTTGATCATGGCCTCCATCAGTCCGGCGGTGAACATCACCTGGCGCATGTTCGGTTCGTGGCGACGATGTTTGAAGACCCCCCGGAGGGTGATGACCTGGCCGGTGTTGAGCGGG
This sequence comes from Pseudomonadota bacterium, assembly GCA_018812395.1. Lineage (GTDB taxonomy): Bacteria > Desulfobacterota > Desulfarculia > Desulfarculales > JAHJDS01 > JAHJDS01. The sequence continues at coordinate 1,275 of JAHJDS010000029.1, read as the reverse complement.
ACGTGGATCGGCAGTTCCCGGATGTGCAAGTGGCCGGGTCGCCAGACCTCCTGGCGGTGATGTTCGAACAGGGCCGCCTGGTGCAGGCCGCACATCACCGGGGCGTTGGTGGCCCATTCGGCCCGCCGGAACCGCCAGGGCTTATCAATAATGGTGTTGTCCGGCAACTCACCGCCGGACCCCGGGAAATCGACCACGCCGGACATAACAAACCCCTCGCCGGCCAGTGTACCGCAAGGCTGAGCCGGGAGACAACCATCTATCGCCGGCGACGGGCCGGCAAGGCGTCGATCGTTCGGCCGACCGAGAAGGTGAACCCCACGAGATGATGATTCGGCGACATCCCCAGGCTGCCGTGCGGGCCGTCGGCGCGGCCCTGACCCTGGCGGTCTTGCTGACCGGCTGCGCCGTCCGGACCGGCCCTGATGGCCCCGGCGACCGGCCGGCCGTCGCTCCCGAGACCGGCCGGGCGGTCAAGAAACCCGGGCCGATCGGCGGTCCCACGGCCGCACCCGACCGGGCGGCGATAAGGCCCGATCCAAACTGGTCCCTGGTGCGGGCCGTGCCGCCGGGCGCCACCTCCCCGACCATTTCCCCGGCCGCTAATCCGGCCTGGCCCGGCCCGGGCTCGAGTCTGGTGTTCGCCGCGCTGAAAAAACGCCTGGTGGCGTCCGGATTCAAGAAGAATCGGATCGACCGGCTGTTCGCCTCACCTCGGGTCAAATACCTGCCCCGCACCGTTTTGATCCGGCTTCGCGTCCGGGAGACCAAGGCCCTGTACCGGGGTTTCGCCACGGCCGGGGTGGCCCGGCGGACCCACGCCTGGCTGGTCAGGCACCGCAAACTGCTCCTCAAGAACCAAAAACTCTACGGTGTGCCGCCGGAGATCATCGCCGCCCTGTTCATGATCGAGACCCATCTGGGCGGCAACCAGGGCCGGTTCCAGGTCTTCAACGTCCTGGCCACGCTGGCCGCGACCCGCGGTCCCCGGGCGGCCAAGGACGTCCGGCAACGGCTGGACCAAAAGAGCCGCCGGAAACGGACGCGCCAGTACATCGTCGCCTGGCTGGACCGGAAGAGCCAGTGGGCCTTCCGGGAGCTAAGCGCCCTGATCCGCTACACCGAGAAGAACCGGCTGGACATCCATCGCCTCAAGGGATCGTTCGCCGGGGCCCTGGGCATCTGTCAGTTCCTGCCGTCCAACGCCCTGACCCTGGGGGTGGACGGCAACAAGGACGGCCGGGTGATGCTGCATCACCTCGATGACGCGGTGCT
>JAHJDS010000245.1 GCA_018812395.1 Pseudomonadota bacterium | reverse complement strand
CCCGCCGGTCCTCGGCCTTGGCCTCGATAAAGGCCCCGATCCGCCCCTGTTCGATAATGGCGTAAGCCTTGGCGCTCAGCCCGGTGTCCATGAACAGCTGGTGAATGTCCTTGAGGCGGCAGACCTGCTTGTTGATCAGGTAGTCCGACTCGCCGCTCCGGTACAGCCGCCGGGTGACCTGAACCTCGGCGTAGGGGGCCCACTGGCCGGGAAAGCCGCCGTTGTCACCGGTCAGGACCAGGTTCACCTCGGCCAGACCCATGGGCTTGCGGTCCGGCGTGCCGTTGAAGATGACGTCGCTCATGGTGTCGCCGCGCAATTGCTTGGCGCTCTGCTCCCCCAGCACCCAGCGGAAGGCGTCGACGATGTTCGACTTGCCGCACCCGTTGGGGCCGACGATGACCGAGACGGTCCGAGGGAACTCGATGACCGTCTTGTCCATGAAGGACTTGAACCCGACTAGTTCCAGCCGCTTGACTTTCATGAGGCCGCGTTCCCTTCGATCCTGCACGCCACCGACACGTTGTTCGCCCCCGTTTCGGCCCGGCCCCTGATTACCGGACCACGACCACCGCCCGGCCGCCCTGGGCGATAAGTTTAAGTGATTGATTAGTCACCATAGCAGAGGTTGGGGGGCTGAACAAGGAAAAAATACAACCGGTCGTGGTTTATTGCGACCAAAACCCAACATATGGGGTGGTGCCTCCGGGCCAGGGAACCAACATCACGCGCCGGGACCGCCGCTTATTTGATCGTCAATCTGGAGAAATCGGCCAGGGGACGAAACAGGGCGGCCACGGCGTTCATGGTCGCCAGGCGGTTTAGGCGCAGGGCCTCGTCCTCGTCCATGACCATGACCGCGTCGAAGTAGGCGTCAATCGGACCCTTGAGGTCGCGTAAGGCCAAGATATAGGCCGTGATGTCCTCGATTTCAAACAGGCGGGCGGTGCGCAGTTCACCGCCAAATTTTTCGACCAGGTCATAGAGCGCCTTTTCCTCCTTCATCCGGAAACGGGCTTCATCGACTTTTTGGGGCGCATCCTGGTTCTTGAGGATGTTGAAGGCCCGTTTGAGGCCGACGAACAGGGGCGCGGCCTCGGGGTCGCCCAGCAGTTTTTGGAGGGCCTGGACCCGGGCCACGGCGTGGGCCACACGGTCCAACCCGGCCTCCAGCACGGCGTCGACCACGCCGGGGTCGTTCCCCTCCTCGACCAGCATCCGATCCAGGCGGCGGCGGAAAAAAGACGACACCTCGGCGGCGAGGTAGGCGGCGGTGGTCTTGCCCTTGTCGGCCACCTGGGCCACGGCCCGCTCGACCACGGCCGGCAGGCTCAGGTCCAGGTCCCTTTTCTCGCGCAGCATCCGCAACACGGCGATGGCCTGGCGCCTCAGGGCAAAGGGGTCGGCCTTGCCCGAGGGGACGATGCCCACGGCGAAGAAGCCGCAGATCGAGTCCAGCTTGTCGGCCAGGCTGAGGAGCGTCCCGGCCACACTCAAGGGTATTTCGTCCCCGGCCCCGGCGGGGCGGTAGTGCTCGGCCATGGCCGAGGCCACCTCCTCGTCCTCGCCCTGGAGCCGGGCGTAGGCCCCGCCGACCACCCCCTGCAGGCTCGGAAACTCACCGACCATCTGGCTGACCAGATCGGCCTTGCAAAGCAGGGCCGCCCGGCGGACCCGGGACCGGGCCGCCTCGTCCAGGCCGATCTGTTCGGCCATCCCCTCGGCCAGGGCGCTCAGACGGGCGACCTTCTCCGCCGAGGCGCCCAGCTTGGAGTGGAAGACCACCTCCCGCAGCCCCTGGGCCAACTGGTCCAGACCGACTTTCCGGTCCTCGTTGAAGAAGAACTCGGCGTCGGCCAGCCTGGCCCTCAGGACCCGCTCGTGGCCCCGGGCGGCGGCGACCTCGTCCCGGACCCGGGTGTTGTTGATGGCGATGAAGGCCGGGAGAAGTTTGCCGGCGTCATCGACCACGGCGAAATAGCGCTGGTGCTCGCGCATGGCGGTGATGACCACCTCGTCCGGAATTTTCAGAAAATGCTCGTCAAACCGGCCGGCGACGGCCACGGGCAGTTCGACCAGGTTGGTCACCTCGTTGATTAGCCCCGGATCGTCATAAACCCGGCCGCCCAGGTCCCGGGCCGCTCGGGCCACCTCCCCGCGGATCAGATCGCGGCGCGCGGCCACGTCGGCCACGACCTCGGCCCGGCGCAGCAGGTCCAAATAGGCGCTCGGATGGGGGACGACCATCGGCTCCGGGGCGTGGAAGCGATGGCCCCTGGTCAGATTCCCCGAGGCCAGCGGTCCCCAGGTGAAGGGGACCACCTGGTCGTCCAGCAGGCACAGCAGCCACCTGACCGGCCGGGCGAATTTGACGTCGAAATCGGCCCAGCGCATGGTCTTGGGAAAGGGCAGCCGGCTGATGATTTCGGGCAGCCCCGGGGCCAGGGCCTCTTTGGCCGGCCGTCCGACGACCTTCTTGAGGGCGCCCACGTACGGGCCCTTGGGCGTGTCGATGACCTTCAACTCGGCCGGGTCCAGGCCCTGCCCGCGGGCAAAGCCCAGAGCGGCCTTGGTCGGCCGTCCGCCCTGGTCAAAACCGACCTTGGCCGGCGGGCCGGTGACGGTCTCCTCCACGTCCGGCTGGCTCTCCGGTAGGCCCTCGGCCATGACCGCCAGCCGGCGCGGCGTGCCGTAGGTGGCGACATTCCCGCACGTCAGTCTGGCCGCGTTCAGCAGGCGGCCGATTTCCGCGGCCAGGGCGGCCAGGGCCGGCTCGACGTACCCGGCCGGCAGTTCCTCGGCGCCTATTTCCAGCAAGAAAGTGGGCATGGATCGTCCGTCGGTTCAGGCGGCGCCGAGCAGGGGATGGCCCATCCCGGCCCGCTGCTCGACGTAGGCCGTGGCGCAGGACCGGGCCAGGGCCCGCACCCGGGCGATGTAGGCCGTCCGCTCGGCGACGCTGATCGCCCCCCGGGCGTCGAGGAGGTTGAAGGCGTGGGAGCACTTCAAACAGTACTCGTAGGCCGGGCGGACCAGGTGGTGCGCCTCGAGGACCCGCCGGCTCTCGGCCTCGTACTGGTCGAACAGCTTGAACAACAACTCCGTGTCGGCCGCCTCGAAGTTGTAGATCGAGCCCTCGACCTCGTCCTGGTGGTGGACCTGGCCGTAGGTCACCGTCTCGTTCCATTGCAGATCGTAGACGTTGTCCACCCCCTGGAGGTACATGGCGATCCGCTCCAGGCCGTAGGTCAGCTCGACGCTGATCGGGCTCAGTTCCAGCGAGCCCGCCATCTGGAAGTAGGTGAACTGGGTAATCTCCATCCCGTCCAGCCAGACCTCCCAGCCCAGACCGGCGGCGCCCAGGGTGGGCGACTCCCAGTCGTCCTCGACGAATCGGATGTCGTGGTCCAGCGCGTCGAGACCAAAGGCCGTCAGGCTCTCCAGGTACTGCTCCTGGACGTCCACGGGCGAGGGTTTCAAAATCACCTGGTACTGGTAGTAGTGCTGGAGGCGGTTGGGGTTGTCGCCGTAGCGGCCGTCGGTCGGCCGGCGTGAGGGCTGGACGTAGGCCACTCTCCAGGGCTCGGGGCCGAGGACCCTCAGCGTCGTCGCCGGGGCGAAGGTCCCGGCCCCGACCTCGAGGTCGAACGGCTGCCCGATGACGCAGCCGCGCGCGGCCCAGAACTTTTCGAGGGCGATGATCAGTTCCTGAAAGGTCAGTGACATGGCGAGAAAGGAGTATCACGGCCCCGCCGGGCCTGTCAATCCCGGGCGTTTCCCCGGACGTGCCTCGCCAGATACGTCGCCCAGCCCTTGGCGGTCAGCCACAGCAGTTCGGCCCGCCGGGCCTGGGCCCGCTTGTTGGGGAAAAAGGCGAGGTATCGCGGCCCGGCGTAGAGCCCCCAGGTCTCGTCACTCTTGATGACCAGGACCCCGATGATCCGGCCCGACGGCGCATCCAGGCCGATGACCACCCGCTTAACGTCCTCGGAATAGAAATCGTGCCGCTGCCTCCGCAGGACGATGGACAGGCCGAAGGCCTTCTGCGCCCGGGCGATCAGGCCGGGCACTTCGGTCGGCGTGATGACGGTCGGCTTGCCCCTCCCCGGGGGCTTGACCGTGGTCTTCTTCTGGGGCATGGTCGGCCAGTCAGGCTTCTTCTTGGCCGCGGGCGTGGTCTGGGCCGGGGCGACCCAGCCCCCCGCGGCCGTCCCCAGGACCATGACCGCCACCACCAACACCGCCGTCAGTCCCGCCCGTGAGCCCATGTCCTTCTCCTGCCTCCGAAACCGCCGGTCCGCGCGACGTTATATCGTTTATCATAGCCCATGGCCCCGGGGACCGGAAGTCTTTTCGGCTCTCTTCCACCTGTTCGGATCCGCCCGGGTGAGGGGGGGAGCCAGGGGAGGCCCTACCGCGACCGGGGCGCTCGCGAGACGCGGTGGATCAGCCAGCGGCCGTCCTTTTTGACCAGCCAGACTCGCAGGCGGGACATGCGCCGGGCCTGGATGGGGGCCCACGTCCGAATATGGCGTTCCATTTTCCGGCGGGTTCTCGGGTCGGGGTGCAATTTCATCAGACGGGCCCGGGCGGACCGGCACATCAGCCGGGTCAGTTCCCGGCGGTCGAAGCGGACCACGGCGGTGGCCAGGGCCTTCTTGATCTCGATGCGGCCCAGACCGAGAAAGGTGCGGGCAAAGGCCTGGTGGAACTGGAACCGGGCCGTGCCGGGGCGGGCGTTGTAATGACTGGCCAGACCGGTGCTCAGTCTTTCTCGGGCCTCGAAGTCACCCTCGGCCGTGGCCTGGAGGTAGTTCAGGATCGTCTGCTTGACGGCCGCTTGGTCGTCAACGGCGGCCGAGGCAACCCCGCCGGCCACGATCCCCACCATCAGGGCCAAGGGCAATAGACGAATTGACATCCGCGGCCTCCCCGTCGGCAATTCCAGACCCTCTCAGACTATTCCATTTTCAATGATCTGACAACCCGGCCCCTTGGTCCGGCCGGCCATCGACCCTCGGACGGACGGTCGGGTGAGCCCGGGTCACGGGGCGGACGCAAGGAACCGGTCGCCACCGGCGCGGTCGGCGGCTCTCAATCGGGGGAGGTCAGGCCCTCCCGGACGGCGAATTTGACCAGGCCGGCCAGGTTCCGAATCTGAAGCTTTTTCATGATCCGACGTCGATGGGTGTCCACGGTGCGCGAACTGATGTCGAGCAGGCCGCCGATCTCCCGAGAGGTATGGCCCTCGGCCAGAAGCTGCAGCACCTCTCTCTCCCGCGCGGTCAACAGGCCGGCCGCGGCTCTGACCCCGCGCGGGGAGCGGCGCAGTAAATCGTCGACCACCACCCCGGCGATCTGGGGGCTGAGGTAGGTCTGGCCGTTCACGGCCGAGTGGATGGCGGAGATGAGGTCCTCCCGGCCGGCCTGCTTGAGGACGAATCCCGAGGCGCCGCTGAGGAGCATGGCCGTCACCGCCCCGGGATCGGACTGGCCGGAAAGGGCCACGACCTTGACATCAGGGCAGGCCTCGCGGATCCGGGCCGTGGCCTCGACCCCGTTCAGGCCGGGCAGACCGATCTCGATCAGGACCACGTCCGGGTTCTTGGCCTGGGCCAGGTTGATGGCCAGGCGGCCGTCGCCGGCCTCGCCCACGACTTCCATTCCCTCTTCCGCCTCGAGCAGGGCCCGGACTCCCTGACGGCACAGCCGATGTTCATCGACCAGAAGTATAGCTATCGGCACCGATTAGTGACCTCCTTCAGACAAAAATGACGTCCTCAAGACAACATAGTAAACAACACAAGTCTTTGGTGGAAAGGCGCCGTCGTCTCACGAACCAAAATAATGGCGATCACTGTCGATCGGCATCCGGTCGAGTGGTATCGGCGGAACCGTCACTCGGCCTTCGATCGCATCGGGATGACTCTCTCCCCTCCACCCGCGTGGCAACAATAGAGAACATAAATTGCAAATAATGTCAAGGGCGAGTATTCAAACGAGAAAATGGGGTGAGACCGTTTCTCTCCTTTGTCGGGCCCGGCTCGGTCGGGCGAGCGGCCGCTTTGGGGCGGGCTACATGGTTATGAAACATTATTATAAATAGGGAAAAAGGGGATCACCGTTCCCTCTTGAAAAAATTGAAATCATAGGCCTATGGCTTGTATCACCTCGGGACGACCGGCCGGTCAAACCCCGGTCGCCGCCGGCGCGGGGGCGAGGTCAGGTTCTGGTCGACGCCCGTACCTCGGGCCACCGGAGCCTCCCGCCGGCCGACAAGGCCGCGGTCATGACCATGACGTAATCGGGCCGCGCCTCGTCCCGCCAGCGGGGCAGGCCGCCCCGATCCACGTAGGCGATCAATTCCATGAAGCCGGGGGCGTCAAAGACGTAGTCGTCGATCGCGGTCCGGTCGATTCCCGCCGGCCGGCTCAGGACGATTTGCCGGGGGCCGGCCCATTGCTCCAGGAGTTCGGCCACCACCGATCGGTTTTTATTTCCGTCAGGCTTCTGCCGGAACGCCTCGGGGTCGCGGGGAAAGGGGAAGCGCCGGTAAACCGCCCCGATGAAGCCGTCGTGGCGAACCCCGGCCATGGCCCCGTGCAGATCGCCCACCCGGGCCGGGTGGGCGATGATCCAGCCGTCCAGGGGG
>JAHJDS010000244.1 GCA_018812395.1 Pseudomonadota bacterium | reverse complement strand
GGCTGTCGCCGATGATCAGGACCCGAAAGACGCCGGGCTTTTTCGACCAAGAAACCTCGGGGCCCCGAAAACCGATGGCGTTGATCCGGAAAAATATTCTCTGGCCGCCGACCCGCCAGTAGCCGCTTTGGTTGGTGATCAGCCGGGTGCCGAAGACCGGATCGCGCTGTTCGATCCGGGGCGGCACCAGCTCGAACGCCCGGACGAAAATCTCGGCCCCCACGAGCAGGGCCAAGAGGGTCATCAGCAGGGCCGCCGCCCGAAAGAGCAGACCCTTCCCCCAGGGCCTTTTAGGCCGCCCGAACCTCACCGGGCCGGTCCGTCCCGTTCGCCGGCCAGTTGGACCTGGCGTTTGAGATAGGGCTTGATTTTAGCGAATATCTTTCGGGCCAGCATCCGGTTGCCCGGGGCCAACAGGTGCATCGGGTCGGCGAAGATCAGCCCCCGGTGATGGCGGAACATCCCGGAGAAGTCGTAGAAATGGGCCTGGCGCGGCGGGTTTTTTCGGATGGCGTCGTAGACCAGGGGCACGTGCCTGAAGGCGACGGCCAGGTGCGGTCGGGACTCGTTATAGGCGACGACCTTTTTCTCCCAAGGGGCCAGGGGCTTGTCCTTGAGATAGAGGCACGGCTGCCAGATGAAGAAGATCTTGAAGCCATAGGCCCGGGCCAGGGCCGCGGCCTGGCGGACGTTTTGCCGGTACATCTCGACGGTCAAGCGAACCAGTTCCGAAACGTTCAGCTCCCGCTGACCGGGGCGGAGCAGGCCGCTCAATTCGGGGTTGGTCGTATGCTTGGCAAAGGGGTCGCCCCGGATCAGCCCCCAGCGCCGGAGCAGCTTGATCGTGTCCAGATTGTGGAACAGGGCCTGGCCGATGGTCCGCCAGCTCTCCGTCCGGGTCATCTTGGCCCGGATCTGATTGACCTGAAAGATGGACCCCGGAATCTTGGGCCATGCCGTGCCGATGACCGCGTCGTTGATGCCGGACAGGAAGATGACGATGTCCGGGACGTTGCCCCGCCGCAGCTCCAGCATCAGCCGGATCAGCGACTGGGTCGAGCTGTACCCGGCCTGGCCCAGATTGTAGACCCGGTACGGGCCGTAGCCGCTGAGGCCGATGACCCTGGCCAGTTGCGACGGATAGGTGTCTTGGTCGGCCGCCCAGTCGCCCCAGGTGGTCGAGCCCCCGACGCAGAAGATTTTCAGCGCCCGGGCGGCGGTCGGGTTGTAGAGGGTGCGGCGCATGCCCATCCGGTCGATGTTGATCGCCTTGCCCGAAAACGACCGGCGCTTCCACATGATGTACGGCCAGAAGTTGTGGACCGTGATCCCGCCGACGCCCCGTTTCTCCCGCATGTATTCCTCGAGCCGGTATTTCCGCACCAGTTGGGCCTGGGTGGTCACCGCCCCGGTCGAGACCGGGGCCGACGACGAACTGACCGGATTCCGGCCCGGCCGGGACAGCCAGCGGGAGATGTCCCCGCCCAGTTGGACCAGGAGTTCGATCGCCACGGCCAGAACGATCAGATTGAGGACGACCACCGCCGCTGTCCGGTACCATCGCCCGGCGGTCTTAAAAATCCTGGTGACGCCGTTTTTTCGGGAACCCCCGGTCATGACCTCACCCTGGCAAGTGGAGCGGCCTGGCGGAACGCCAGAGATTACTGGACCATACACCAATCCCCGGATAGGGCGCAAGCCAGGGCTGACCCCCCCACGGGCGACTTGACAAAACCCGCGGCCGCTTATAGGTTTTTCCTATCGGCAGGCGCCGTATAGCGGCGCCATTTTATTTATGATCGACAACCATTCCCGCGGATCGCCACGACCGGCCTATCCCTGGCGGCCGGCCCGGATTCGCGCCCTTGGAGACGATATGTACCAGCTTGATCTGACCCCCTATCTCGAAACCGCCGGCCAGTGGCGCCCTCCCCTGGCCGACTTGTACCGCCGCGTTCCGGACACCACCTGTCAACGCCGGACCGACTGCTGCGCCAACATGCCCGAGATCGAGGCCGTCGAGTTTCTGAACCTCTACCTGACCCTCAGGGACCTGGACCCCGAGGAGCGGGAGCGGCGCCTGGTCCGGACCGTGATCTACTACTTCTCCAACGCCAGCTTCATTCAGCCCTGCCCCTGGCTGGAGGGCCGGGACTGTCTGATCTACGACCAACGGCCCCTCTCCTGCCGGGCCTACGGTCTGTGGTCCGAAGACCACTACCAGGCCCAGGTCCAGGCCAGCCGCCGGGCCAAGGAACACCTGGCCCAGACCTGGCAAGGCCTGGGCATCAAGCTGCCCCACGAGGTCATCAACTTCACCCCGCCCTACTGCCGCTCGGTCAAGACCGTGGGCCAAGGTATCGACGACCAGGGCCTCCTCGACGTCGGGGCCGAACTGGCCGCCCTGGGCCGCCGGGTCTTCGACACCGAGGGGCGGTGGTCAGAGGTCTATTACAACGATTTCTCCTTTGCCCTGACGGCCCTGGTGTTGGGCTACCAGCGGGCCCTCCAGCAGAAGGTGCTCATCACCCGGGAACTGATCAAGCTCGATGACAGCCCCAATCTGCGGCTGCTGTTGCCCGAGGCCGAGAAGTACCGGTTTTTATGATTTTTCCGGGAACACGACTCAACATCTTGGCAATTTCCTTGCCCGCCACCCAAGATGTGGGGTATAATCGGCCGGTGAGGTTTATGGGCCATGAAGTTCTTCCACCGGCTGTTCAGCTGCTATCTCTACGTGGTCATCGTTTGGCTGTCCATGGTGTTCGGCCTGCTGGCGTTAATGGCCCAGCCGTGGGATAAGCGGGCCCGCTTCGCCCAATTCATGACCCGGGTCTGGGCTCGGGCCATCTTGTTTGCCTCCCTGGTCCGGGTCGGGGTCTGGGGCGAGGGGAATTTTCGTCCGGACGAGTCCTACGTCTTCGGCTCGAATCACGCCTCTTTTTACGACGTGCTGGTGCTGACGGGCTACGTCAAGCGGAACTTCCGGTGGTTCGCCCGGCGGGACCTGTTCGACGTGATCGTGATGGGCCGGTGCATGTGGGTCGTCGGCCACCTCCCCGTTTACCGGGATTCGCCGGTGGCCTCTCTCCGGAGCCTGTTGGCCGCGGTGGACCTGGTCAAGGCCGGGACGTCGGTGGTCATCTTTCCCGAGGGGCGGCGCAGCGACGACGGCCGATTGCAGGCCTTCCTGGAAGGCGGCTTCGTCCTGGCCATCAAGAGCGGGCGGCCGGTGGTCCCGGTGTCGATTTCGGGGACGTTTACGATCATGTCCCGCCACAACCTGCTCATCCGGCCGGGCAAGGTCAGACTCATCTTCGGCGAACCGATCCCCACCGCCGGACTCCGCCGCCGGGATGCGGGCCGGTTGATGGACCAGGTTCGCGCCCAGGTCCAGACCATGCTGGAGACGGGTCGTGCCTGAGCGTCTCCGGGTGACGCCCCTGGGCGGCTCGGGCGAAATCGGCCTCAACTGCCTGATGTTCGAGGCCGACGGGCAAACGCTGCTCGTCGACGCCGGGATGATGTTGCCCTGGGGCAACGGCTACGGCATTGACGTGGTCATCCCCGACTTCGAGCCGGCCTGTCGCGGCCCGGGCGAGCTGCGGGCTCTGGTGTTGACCCACGGCCATGAGGACCACATCGGCGCGGCCCCCTATCTGCTGCGACGCCGAAACGTCCCGGTTTACGGTCCGCCCTTGGCCCTGGCCCTGCTTCGGGAACGGCTGGACGAGTTCGAGTTGAACCACACGCCCCGGTTGGTCCCCCTGGTCGCGGGCGACCTCGTCTCCATAGGGCCCTTCCAGATCGAGGGCATCGCCGTCAGGCACTCCATCCCGGACAGCCTGGGGCTGGCCGTGAACACGCCGGCCGGCCGGGTGGTCCTGAGCGGCGACTTCAAGCTGGACGACTCGGACGTGGGCGGCCCGCCGACCGATCTGGCCCGGTTCGCCGAGATCGGCCGCCAGGGGGTCCTGGCCCTGTTCTCGGACTCGACCAACGCCAGCCATCCCGGGCGGTCGGGTTCCGAGGCCGAGGCGGCCCGGGTGATCGAGGACCTGGTGTCCGCGGCCGGGGGCCGGGTGTTCGTGGCCGTGTTCGCCAGCCATCTGTATCGCCTCCGGATGCTGACCCGGCTGGCGGCCCGTCACGGCCGGCGGGTGGTCTTTTCCGGCCGGTCGCTCCAGACCAACGTTCGGGTGGCCCGGGAGCTGACCGGCTGGGGCCTGGGTCGGGAGGTCGAGGTCGGCGAGGCCGAGGCGGCCGAACTCGATCCGAACCAGGTGCTGGTCATCACCACCGGCAGTCAGGGCGAACCGCTGAGCGCCCTGTTTCGGATGGCCGTGGGCCAGCACAAATATTTCAGCGCCCGGCCCGGCGATCTGGTGATCCTG
>JAHJDS010000243.1 GCA_018812395.1 Pseudomonadota bacterium | reverse complement strand
GATCGACCTGTTCTTCGGCACCCGGCTCAAGCTGTTCGTGACCCTGGCCATAGCCGGGGCCATGGTCTTCGGGACGATCCAGTACTGGCGGGCCGAGACCTACAAGGCCCGGTTGAGCAAGGCCAGGCAAGACATCGCCGTGCTCAAGGACAACCAGGCCCGCCTCGAGGCGTCCATCAAGAAACAGAACCAGGCCGTGGACGCATGGAAGGCCCAGGCCGACGCCGCGGCCGCCCGGTTCAAACAGGCCCGGGCCCGGGCCGAGAAGATGCGCCAGGAGGCCGATCAGCTTCGGCAGAGCATCTTGAGCGCCAAGCCCCTCAAGAGTCCTGCGGCGGTCGCCTGGGCCAACCTTCAATATCAGAAGATCATCGGGGGAACGAAGTGAAGCGCCTAACGTGTTTGATCGTGCTGATGGCCCTGGCCCTGGGCTGCGCCTCCACAAGACCGCGTCCGGTCAAGACCGTCGTGGTCAAGGTCCCGGTGGCCACTCCCTGCCCGGATCCCGGGCCCGAGGAGAAGGTCGAGTGGCGGGCGGTGAGGTTCGTCCCGGCCGGCCATCCCAAGGCTGCCGCCTGCCTCACCTGGAAGGGGCTCAAGGACGACCTCGCCAACCTGGCCGCCTGCAAGGGGGCTCTGGAGCGCTGCCGGGCCAGACTGGACGCTTACCGGCCTACCAAGCGCAATTCTGGAAAGTAATTCTGCCTTTTTTAGAGAGGTGAATGGCCTCATTCCCTCGAGGAGTTTCCCCTATTTTCCCCTGGCAAAAAAAGAGGGTTAGGTCTAATCGACCTAACCCCTTGATTTTTTTGGTGAGCCGCCAGGGAATCGAACCCCGAACCTACGGATTAAGAGACCATCCCCGCAAAAAAGGCAAGGACAAGGAATGACAGTAAATCGCCGTCATAACAAGCCGTTATTTGTGCCCGTCATGTTGGCAAATGGTTCGTCAAGGCTTGACTTTTTGTGATATGACAAGCACAGAAACAAGCACAGTCCGGGGTCCGGGATGAGCAAAGAAAAATATCCATCGGCGGTCTGGTTGCCTGACGAGGACCTGTTCGGCCCCGAACATGGGCACCAGATAAAAGAGAAGTTGGGCATCGACCTGGGGGAAGCGGGGCTTCAACAACTCAACAGGGCGATCGGGACCTACTGCAAGGAAGCGGCCGACCCCATGCCCCGTATAAGTAAGGTCAGGACGACATTGGGGGCCATCAAGAAACTGGCCGACAAAGTAGAGGGTCATGCAGAAGAACTATCCATCTTGTTGGCCGACCTGGACCTGTTCACGTCCGGCTGTTTGATTCAATACGGGGAGCTTGACCCATCGTTCAACCTTCGGGACATTCAAGAGGACCTCGAGCGCGGCTTATGGGCTGCGAGTCGGTTGTCGGGTAAGGCCACTGCGGCCCTCCCCGCCCTGCCGAAGGACAAAGGCGGCCAGCGATGGAAACACCCCCCGCTTGAGCAATTCATAATCGACCTTGGCGGCATTTACAGAAACATAACCGGAGAGCCGCCCGGGCGCCCCCACGAGGGCGGGGGGCCTTTTTACCGGTTTGTTAAATTCGTTTTGTGGTGGCTGTGGGAGTGCACACCCTATTTCCATTATTACGACGGGTGGCCGGGCCCCCTGGAGCCCCAGGTAATCATGTCGGACGATGATGAAGATTCAACCGCCCAGTTCTTCGAAGCAGCCGAGCAAGCTTTGGCCGGCGTAATAAGAAGGGCGCTTGACCGCCAATAGCCCCCCTTCTCGCAGACACAACCCCCCCAAAAAAAAATGAGTTGAGTCAGTATCGGGCCTTTCCCCGTCTATGGCAGCCTGAATACAACCAAGGCCTTTCATGGGGAGCGCCCATGGCGAGAGACTTATTCATTTCCGAGGCGGCCGAACAGGCTGGCGTCCATCCTAACACCCTGAAGCGTTACGAAGAACGGGGCCTGGTCCACGCCAGGCGCGACTTTCGAGGGTGGCGCAGATTTCCGCCGGCCGAAGTGACCAGGCTGAGAGACCTCCTGGACCGGCGGACCGAGCCCCAGGTCGAGGGGGCCCGGTGACCATCCGAGACCGAGCGGGAGTAGCGGCCCTTTACCTCTACTGCTATCGGCTTTTGCCCAGAGTGGTCGTCTCGGCCATCTGGTTGATGTTGGGGTTACGCCATGGCCCGGCCAGTCGTTAGAGACGCCGCCGAGCACCTACTCGGCCTCGGGCTGTCGGTCATCCCGACTGCCCCCGGGGAGAAGCGGCCGGCGGTGACCTGGACCGAGTACCAGGAGCGGCGCCCCACCGTTGACGAGCTGGCGGTCTGGTTCGGCCGCAACGGTCACGGGCTCGGGATCGTGACGGGCCAGGTGTCGGGGCTCGTGGTCCTGGACGCTGACTCCGAGGCGGGCCGGGATGAGCTTGAAAAGCACTTGCCGGACTCTCTTCTGACCTGGGTTGGCAAGACGCCCAAGGGGTATCACTACTATTTCCGCCACCCGGGGGGGCGAGTTCCCAACGGCGTCCGGGTCCTGCCCGACGTTGATTTGCGGGGCGACGGCGGCCAGGTGGTGGCGCCCCCGACCGAGGGGCGGGCCTGGTTGCCCGGACTGAGCCCTGACGAGGTGCCGCTGGCCGAACTGCCTGACGGCCTCAAAGCCATTCTCATCGGCAGGGACGAACCCGCCCCCCAGGAGCAGCCCACGCCCCAGGTGGCCAAGCAGACCGACACGAGCGGATATATTCAGGCCGCCCTCGAGGCCGAGGTCGAGGCGGTCAGGTCTGCCCATGAGGGTGAGCGCAATCATACTTTGAACCGGGCCGCTTTTGCCCTGGGGACCTTGATAGGAGCCGGCGCCCTTGAACAGGGTATAGCCGAAACCGAGTTGACCACCGCGGCCCGGGCGGTCGGACTGAACGGCAAGGAAACCCAGGCCACCATCCGGTCGGGCATCGAGTCAGGGAAAAAAGAGCCCCGGGACCTATCTACCCTTAGCCCTATTGGGAAGTATATAGGTGCTTACGTAAGCGCACCTGAAAGCACGGATGTAAGCAGCGGTGTAAGCAGACCTGTAAGCAACGATGTAAGCACGGGTGAAAGCACGGATAATACCAGTCTTTCCGATCAGATAGCCGAGTGGTTAGCCCAGGACCCCCGGATTTTTTCGACTCAAGACCTGGACAATGACCTCAGTTTGAGGACCAGAAAAGAGAAGACAAACCGGGCTGTATGCTTACACCGACTTGAAAAGTCGGGATTGATTGAACGGATTCACGGCAAGCGCGGCTGGTATCGACCCGTTGACTCTAACGAGCAGGCCCTCGACTGGCTCAACATCGAGGATTCGTCCGGCCTGAACATAGCTTGGCCCCTTGGGCTTGAGGCTTTTTTCGAGGTCATGCCCGGCTCGATCATCGTCGTGGCTGGAACAACCAACTCGGGCAAGACGGCCTTTTGCCTTGAGACTGTCCGGCTCAACATGGACAGATTCGAGGTTTTCTACTTCGCAAGTTCGGCCGAGGTCAACGCCCGGACCCTTCGCCGCCGGATCGAGAAATTTGGTCAGCCCCTCGACTCATGGAACTTCAAGGCCGTTGCCCGGCCCCAGGGGACCTTTCATCATGTAGTCAGGCCCGAAGCCCTCAACGTGATTGATTACCTCGAAGTACATGGCGACTTCTGGGAGGCCGGGGGAATGCTGGCCGCGATCCATGAAGTCCTGACCGAGGGCGTGGTGGTCGTGGCCCTTCAAAAGAACCCCGACGCCAAGTGGGCCCGGGGCGGCGCCCTGACCATGGACAAGGCCACCGCCTACCTATCCCTTGACCGTGGCGACCTGGACCGCCGGGAGCCGAACACTCTGAGGATCATGAAGGCGAAGTATCCCAAGGGCGAGTACGACTGCAACGGCCGGGTGGTCAAATTCAAGCTGGTCGGCGGGGCCAAGTTCATCGAGGCGTACCAATGAGGCGGGCTGGGGCGCAGGAGAAGACGGCCGCGGTCCGGCAGGGTCCCCGGCTCCTGCCCCTCAAGGCGGCGGCCGAATACCTGGGCCTGACGCCCTGGGCCCTGAGAGAACGAGCCTGGGCCGGTCAAATTCCTGTTGTGAAGTGGCCAAATGGTCGGAAGTGGTTTTTCGACCGGGACGACCTTGAGGCTTTCATCGACCGAAACAAGGTGACCATCACGTGAGGACGCCATGACCGACCTACCCCAACGCCACCTTGACCTCGGCCACAACTTCGTCCGTCAGGTCCTTTGTCGCCTGGACATCGGGGGCGACGCGACGGACGCGGCGATTGACCGAGTGGTCCAGCAAATCTATCTGGACCGGGGCGTGTTCTGCGCCCGGGGCAACGGTGCGGCGCCCGGTCTGGTGGCGGCGAGAGGCCCCCAATCGAAACTATCGGACTCAACCCAGGAGAGGCCATGAATTACAAAACCAGTAGCCGCCGACCGAGGTCCATAAACGACGCCAGCCGGACCATGGTTATCGTGGCCTCGGATGAAACCCTGGACCGGGACGGGGACGTGATCCGGGCCGACGGTTGGGACCTGAGGGAGTTCAAGAAAAACCCGGTCATCCCCTGGGGCCACGACTACCGACAGCCCCCCGTGGCCAGGGCGAATCGAGTTTGGACCGAGGGCGGCCGACTCCTGGCCGAGGTGCAGTTCGCCAAGGCCGATGAGTACCCTTTCGCGGACACCATTTACCGGCTCTACAAGGGCGGATACCTGAACGCTTTCAGCGTCGGCTTTCGGCCGATTCGCCGGACCGAGGTGGACCGCCCCGGTGGCCGGCGGGGGCATGACATCGAGGGCGCCGAACTGTGGGAGGTCAGCGCCGTGACCATGCCGAGCAACCCCAACGCCCTGGCCCGGGCGGTCAATGACGGGATCATCTCCAAGTGTCAGAAAGACGCCCTGACGTCCAAGGACCTGGACCAGGCCATCAAGCAGATCGTGGCCCGGACCGTCGCCCGCCGGATGGTGGAGTTGACCCGCCCCAAGACCGCGGCCGACGTGGTGGCGGATAGACTACGAGACCACCTGAAACCCCAAATCAGCGGGGCCGTCATTCAGGCCCTCAAACAGTCCGGCGGCCTATCGGCCAGGAGGTAGCTCATGCCCATCAACCTCGTCTCCAAGAAAAAGAACGGCGCGGACCAAGGGGCCCACCCCGGGCCGGCGGTCAAGGCCTATCAAGACGCCCTGGCCCAACTTGAGCCCAAGCGACAGGAATTGCAGGCCCAGCTCGCCGCCCTGGGAAGACAGGAGGGCGAAATCAACGAACAGATCGGCGCGGCCATGGTCCAGGACAAGGACATCTCGGGCCTTGAGGCCGAACTGAACCAGGCGGTGGCCGACCGGCGAGCCCTGCAATCGCGGCTGACCTCATTTGAAAAGGCCGCGGGCGGGGACTGGCTTGACCAGGCGCGTCGGGCGGCGATCAAAGAGGCAACCGCCAACCGGCCGGCCGACGTGGCCGCCTTCGAGGCCTTGGAGAAAAAAATGGAGGTCGGGGTCGAGGGACTTATCCAGGTTGCCCGCGAGATGGGACGGGTCGCCGCCCGGATCAAGGCGGCGGATTACCAGGCCAAGAATTTCAAGGTCCATAACGCCCAAATGTGGGATGAGGGCGACCGGTATTTTCCCCATCACACCGACCTCGACCGGACACGGTTCTATCATGCTTTCAAGGCGGGCCAGGCCGAGGCGGGGGGGGGGCGTCAATGAGCTTGGGGCGATCCGGCGGCTGGTTCAGCGAAGGGGCCACGGGTCCGGATACTCCTTCGACCGGGCCAGGTGGCAGCCCAACCTTTCGCCAAGGGGACAGGGCCGGAGACCCTTTTTTTCTTTGTCTTTGGGGGGTCCGCCGGCGGAGTCCTCTGCTGGCCCCGGGTCGCCCCAATTCAACCACGGCGGGGACATCCCGGCGTGTCACGAAACCCGCCCAAAAGACCCCACTTTTTGCGAACAAAACCGGGCGTAAGGGCCGAAAAATGCGGACGTTGAGGTAAGGGACATCCCGTGGCCGACAAGAAACCACGAAAGCGCCGCCTGAAAAACGCCATGGACGTGCGGCGTTACTTGGCCGACCTCATCAACCGCCTTGAGGCGGGCAAGATCGAGCCGGCGCTTGCCGGGCGGGCGGGATACCTGGCCAACATCCTGCTTCGGGCCATCGAGGCCGGGGAGCTTGAAGACCGCGTGAAGGCCCTCGAGGACGCCCTGAGCCGGAACGGCCAACCGGGGGGACAACCATGAAAAGCCTGAGCGCCAGAGTAGAGGCGGCCGAGGCGGCCGTCCGCCCGATCATCGAGGACCGGGAACTGGCCGAGCGGCTTGACCGGGCCATCATGGAGGTCATGGAAGAAACAGACCCGGGGTCGGACCACTTCAAAACCTGGCACGAGGTCTTTATCCCGCTGTTGAGTGGACCTGAACGCCAACCCGACCCCAAGGACCGTCCAGCCCTCAGCGCCCTGCTGCGTCACATAGTGGACGGGCTGAGGACCAAACTGGGGGGCCAACAGGAGCTTGAGCGGGCCTTTGGGGCGGCCTTTCGAAGGGACGACGCAGAGCAACAGGGGGCCGCAACATGAGGGACCTTTCAGGGAGAGTGGCCGCCATGGAGGACAAGACGCGGCGGGACGCCGAAGCCGCGGACCAGGCCTTTATCGTCGCCATGGCCAAAGCCTTTGTGGACCTGACCGAAGCCGAGCCCGAGCTTCTGGTGATCCATCGCAAGGCCGCACCCCTGGGGGCAACCGATTTTGACTTCTCGGCCCTGACCCCCAGCGAAAAGGAAACCTTGTGCTCGGCTTTCGGCAAGGCCCAAGCAACCGCCCGGGCGCAGTTTGAACGGGCGGGGCGGCCGGACCAAGAGGCCCCCAACAACCACTATCGGAATCAATGAGGACGTAAATCATGCCCAAGCCCGGCATTGAAATAGGCCTTGAGGCCGACGCCCGCCAGATCGCGGACGCCTTTCAGAAGCTCGGCAAGCTGCAAGACGATCTGTTCCGCAAGATCAACAAGGTGGCCGACGCTTCCCGGCGGGTGGAGTCCATCGGCACCCGTGCCCTTCGGGCAATCGAGCGGACGGCCCGTGGTGCCCTGGGCGTCATGGGTAGACTGGTCCGGTCGGTGTTCAGCCTCAAGACCGCCTTGGCGGCGGCGGCCGCGGCCTGGATCGGGGTCCGGTTCATCAAGAGCTTCATTCGGGTGGGCGATACCGTTCAGCGAATGAAGGTGGCCCTGGACACCCTGACCAAGGGGCGCGGGACGGAGTGGTTCGACAAGATCAACCGGTGGGCGGAGAAAATGCCCATCGACACCGAAAAGGCCATTCAGGCCTTCATCCGGCTCAAGGCCTTCGGCTTTACCCCGACGATCAAGCAGATGACGACGTTGGTGGACGCCACCATCGGTATCGGCGGGACGGCCGCACAACTGGAGTCGGTCAGCCGCGCCCTGGGGCAAATTGCCGCCAAGGGCAAGCTGTCGGCCGAAGAACTGAACCAACTGTCCGAGGCGGGCCTGCCGGCCAAGCAGCTACTCGCCAAGGCGTTTCAGGTGACCACGATGGAACTGGAAAAGATGCTGCAAAAGGGCATCAAGGCCGAGGTGGCCATCAAAGCTTTGTTCTGGGCCATGGACCAGGCTTACGGCGGGGCGTCTCAGCGGATGATGCGGCAGTATTCCGGCCTGGTGGACCAGTTAAAAAGCGCTTGGTACAGCTTCCGCAATGAGGTCATGGCCGGCGGCGGCATGTTCGGGGTCGAGGGCGTCCTGTCGACCATCGTTGACAAGATCGAGGAGATGAAAAAGACCGGCGAGTGGGCGGCGGCCGTGCGGGCCGTGGCCGACGCCTTCAAGTGGGCGGCCACCAAGGCCAAGGATTTCATCAGTTATGTTCTGGACAATCGGGAAGAGATTGTCGCATGGGCCAAGAAATGGGGCAAGCGGATCTGGGGCGGGGTCGAGGCCCTGGGTAAGGCGGCTGACGCCGTGGGCAAGCTTGGCTCGAAGGTCGTTACTGTCTGGAACAGCCTCCCCCCCGTCATTCGTGAGGTGGGGCTGGTCGCCGCCATTATCGGCGGGGCAAAGGCCAGGGCGGCCATTGCCGGCGGGGCCGGTATGTGGTGGCTCATGGACAAGGCCTGGAAGGGCTGGGGCCGGTTTGGAGACCGGATGCTGGCCAAGTACGCCCCCACGGGGTCCAAGATAACCCAGGGCGCGGTCGGCGGCCTGAACGCGGCCGGTTTTCTGGGCCGCATGAAAGCATCGTCCGACGCCACGGTCCTCGGGACTGGCGGATGGTCCGACCTCCTGGGGCGCGGCGGCGGCACGGGGGCGGTCGCCCAGGTCATGGCCCAGTGGAAAAAAGCCCTTGAGGGGCTTTCGATGAGCGGCATGGGGCGCCCCGACCTGAGCGGCTGGCAGGTGTCCGGCGACAAGAAGAAGGGCAAGGGCAAGGGCAAGGACTGGACCAGCTTCATCGGCGGGGACATCGCGGACATCGGGAACTACCTGGGCAAGTTCAAGACCGCCATGAAAACCATGGCTGACTTGAGAGTCCAGGCCGCCGGCTCGGCTGATGAACTGGTGGCCGCCCGCCGATTGCAGATGGAAAGCCAGCTCCAGGAAAAGCTAAAGGCGGTCCGCGCCCTGGGAGACCAGGGCAAGATTACCGAGGCCGAAAGCCTTGCCGAGCGGGTCCGGGCGGTATGGGAGCGGAATAACTCCCGGACCTTCGGGGCGGGCATCGAGCGGTGGTTTGCAAAGTCCCGGGACCAGATGACCAACTGGGCGGCCACGGCCACGAACATCATGGACTCCGCGGCTCAGTCCATGGGCCAGGCGTTCAGCACGTTTTTCTTTGATCTGTTCGAGGGACGGCTAAAAAGCCTGGGGGATTACGTCAAGAGCTTTGTCCAGGCTTTTATGTCGGCCATGATGAATATTTTAGCGAGCCGGGCAATCAGGGGCCTTTTGAGCATATTTGGGGGAGGTCCCTTCGGCGGGATCGGGTCCAGCATGGGCGGCAGCATCGGCGGTATGGCCAAGGGCGGAATCATGCCCGGCCAGTTCACCCCGATTCGGGCCTTTGCCGGCGGCGGCATTGCCGACCGCCCGACCGTCGGCGTGATCGGGGAGGGCGGCCGACCCGAGGCGGTGGTCCCGTTGCCCGACGGCCGGAGTGTCCCGGTCAAGATGGTAGGCGGGGCCTCGGGCCGGGGCGGCGGTGACGTTGAGATCAACATCTACAACCAGGGCCAGCCCGTAGACGTTGAGTCCATCACCAAACGACTCGGGGGATTCAACGTGGAGCGGACCATCATCGACGTGTCAATCAAGGCCGCGGCCCAAAATCCGAGCTACCGCGGGGCCCACCACCTGAGCGGATAGGAGCGACCATGGCCCGACGATTAGGCAAGGCGGGACCGGATTTCTTGGCCCTTGGTTTTACTGTGCCCGGCTGGCAAGAGGCCATGAAACGGCCCACCCTTAACCTACAAGGAACTATTGCCATCGCCGGGAAGGGACCCGCGGCCACGATCCCGGTCGAGGGTGAGGTCTTTGTCCTGGCCCGGGCCGGCTTCCCCGCTGATGCGGTTGTCTCAGGACTCCGGGCCATGGCGGATTACGTCGAGCAACACCTGATCCCCGAATGGTTGAACTTGATGGAGGCCGATCTGGCCGCTGACCCGGACGGGGCAACGCCCATAGACTTGGCCCGGATCCGGCGGTGGAAGGCCGAGGCTGCGGGCCCCAGGGAGCGCGGGGCGCGGTTTGCGCCGTACGACCCGGACAAGGCGTCTTGAGGCCCCTAAGCGGAGTTGTCGGACTCAACTAAAGGTGACCATGGACTTTGAACGAACCAAGCGGCGGGAGTGGTCCTGGACCGAATTCCGGGACGGTCAGGCCCGGGCGGTCGGGGCTGTAGTGGATGAGCTTGCCGACTACTGGCCCTTGACCCCTCGGCAAATCCATTACCGGCTCGTGTCCCTGGGGTATCGGGAAAACACCCGGTCTCAGTACAACGACCTGTCCAAGCTCGTGAAGCAAATGAGGGTGGACGGGCTTCTCGGCTGGGGCGTTGTCGCCGACAACCACCGCCGGATGAGCGACAAGCGGGGCTTTGAGGACTCGGCCGACTTCCTGGACCGGATTGCTCGATACCTGGACAACTACGCCCGGTGCCTCATTCAGGGCCAGGAAAATTACATCGAGACGTGGTGCGAGAAAGAAGCCCTGGCCGGAGTATTTGAGGCCGTGGCCTGGCCCTACTGCATCCGCCACGTCACCTGTAAGGGCCTACCAGAGCGTGACATTCCTTCACCAGTTCCGGGAGCGGGCCGGGGCGGCCATGGACCAGGGACAGAGGCCCGTAATTCTGTACTTCGGGGACCTCGACCCGTCCGGGGTCCAAATGTTCGAGGCCACCATTCAGTCACTTGAAGAGGACCACGGGCTTCTCGGGGTCGAATATGTCCGGGTTGCCCTGAACGAGCATGACGTTGAATTCCTGGGTGCCGCCCATGACTTCGAGCCGATCAAGGTCAAAGCGGGCGACTCCCGGGCGGCCGGGTTCGTGGAGCGGTACGGCCCCCATGGTTACGAGCTGGACGCCATTCACCCCCGGACCCTTCAGGACATGGCCCGCCAGTCCATCAAGGGCTACCTTGACATGGCCCTGTTTGAAGAGCAGCGCCAGGTAGAGGCGGCCGAGCGGGCCGAGCTGGCCCGGCTCAAGGACCGCCTTTTTTCGGACTTCAAATGTTTGACAAGTCAAACAGGGGAGAGCGGGCCATGAGGGGCAACCGGGGCGATTCAACCGCCGGGCCACGGAGCGCCCCCAGGAGCGGCGATCTAAAACCCGGGTGTCCCGACAAGCGGGCAGCGGAAAAGACCCGCCTCAGAAATTCTAAGGCCGTTGCGCCTTTCGCAGAGGTGAAAAATGGACTGGACCAAGACCACCAAAAAGGGCAACCCGAAGGTGACCAGGTTCGGGACCCCGACCAAGGGCGTCTTGTGGGGCGCCATCAAGGCCCATTGTGCCGAGTGCATGGGGTCAAAGTATCAGGTGGCCGACTGCACGTCTCCCAGGTGTAGCCTGTTCCTCTACCGGCTGGGGGTGGGGCGCCTGGCCGAGGCGGCTATTATTCCGCCCCAGGCAGCGCCCAATGTTGACCCGGCCGAGGTGGGCGGCGGGCACGGGGAAGCGGCTTGAGGGGGCGTTTTTAGCTTGACAAGCATGGTGGAGGTGGTAGAATGACAGTGTATGAACTGCAAGCCGGGAGGGCCACCGTTATGGGCCTAAATTTGTGCCTACAGACTGAATTTGCGGACGTGCCGGGTTACCGCGAGGCCCCGGGGGCTTGCTTGCAGGCCTATACACACGTCCGCTTTTTCTGTTTGGAGGGACATCATGGACCTTATCACCTACCACCCCACCCCCGGCGTCCCCGAACTTGGCGACGACGACCTGATTCACGCTTTCCTCTCTGGACGATCTGAGCGGACCATCCGCGCCTACCGTGCTGACCTGGAAAACTTCGCCGCCTACCTGGGGGTCGCCACCATCGACCAGGCCGCCGGCCTACTCCTGGGCCACGGCCACGGCGGGGCCAACCGCTTGGCCCTGGCCTACAAGAACGGCATGGTGGAGCGGATGCAGAAAGGCGAACTGGCCCCGGCCACCCTCAACCACCGGCTGACCGCCTTGCGGTCCCTGGTCAAGCTGGCCCGGACCCTGGGGCGTATCACCTGGGCCCTGGACGTTGAAAACGTGAAGCACAAGAGCTACCGGGACACCAAAGGCCCCGGCCGGGCGAACGTGACCCGGATGCTGGACGCGGTGCGGCGGCGGACCGACTCCAAGGGCGTCCGGGACTACGCCTTGCTTCGGCTTCTCTATGACCTGGGGCTGAGGCGGAGTGAGGCCACCGGGCTCGACCTGGCCGACCTGGACCTCGAGGCCGGAACGGTGGCCATCCTGGGCAAGGGCCGCCACGAGCGGGAAGCCCTCGAACTCCCGGCCGAGACCAAGGCCGTCTTGACCGCCTGGGTCGAGGTCCGGGGCCAGGAGCCGGGGCCGCTGTTCACCAACATGGACCGGGCCCGCAAGGGTGACGGCCGGCTGACCGGACGCGGCCTCTACCGGGTGGTGGCTACCTGGGGCGGCATGATCGGCGTCCGGGTGCGCCCCCATGGCCTGAGACATTCGGCCATCACGGCCTACCTGGACCTGAGCGGCGGCGATCTGCGGGGTGCCCAGGCCTTCGGGCGCCACGCCAACGCCAGCACGACGATGAGGTATGATGACAACCGGACCAATGCCGGCGCCAAGGCGGCGCGGCTGGTCGCGGCGAGTGTATGAGGCCGGCAAGATGCATTGTCGGTATCAACCAAAGAGGCGGCCCGGCCGGGTGGTAGGACACCCGGACGCGGGCCTGACCACAACCCCCTAATTGGGAGGGAATCATGGCTAAGGCAATCTTACTTGAAGACCACCGTAAAAAGAAAGAGCGGGAGGCGGAAACCATCACCCTCGACCGGGAGACGTTCATCCGCCTGGACGCGGCGGCCCGGGCCAAGGCCGGCCTGACCATTCACATGGCCGAGCCGGAAGAGCTGGGGCCCAACTTCGCGGTCCTGCCGGGCATGAGCCTGGACCATTACATCGACGCCCGGCGGACCACCGGCCGGGGCTGTAAGCGGGAAAAGCGGGGGTTGCTCCTGGCGAACAAGGTCAACCTGGCCAAGTTTTGGGCCACCCCCCGCCCCGAACTGGACTACTCGGCCATCCCGGCCGAGGTGGTCTTTGACTTCCTGGTCTGGCACGAGATCGGTCATTTCGTCAAGGGCCCGGATATGCTCCTGGCCTACGTCGACCACGGCTGTCACCCCGGAACCCGAAAGGGCTGGCTGGCCTATTTCCTGACCGAGGTCCGGGCCGACCGGTACGCCTGGGGGGTGGCCATGCCGGGTCAGGAGATCCCGGTCAAAGAGGGCCAGCGGGCGGACTTCCCCGGCCTGGCCGAGATGAACGACTTCGAGGCGGCCCACCCGGAACTGTTCGGCGGGCCGGACACGAACCCGAGGCCCCTTTCGTCCGCCCCGGGGTACATGGTCCCGGACCGGCACATTAAACGCGGCACCCCCTGGACCCAACCCGAAATGCCCCAGGGCGGGGCGGCGGTGCCGGTGCTGATGGGTCTGGCCGCGGGGCCGGGCCGGGCCGATGATTACGAGTGGCCCCTCGAGGCCGCCTGAGTTAACGCGGGGGATGCCCGGGGGCGTTGAGATTCCCTTTATCCCCCAATGACCGCCCGGGTCCGAGGCGGGGGAAGTATCGGCCAAACATACCCATTTGAGGCGCGGTGGGGGCGAAAGCCCCCGCCCGCCCGCCAAGAGGTGCGATGAGCCCCAAGAGGTGGAAAGGTAACCGACGGCGGCGCTTCTTGTGCCGCCAGTACGACCAATGCCTTGACCAGGCCATCGCCCGCGGCTGGCCGGGCTTCTCCTGCATGAAATGCGGCGACTTCAAGCCGATGCAGAAAGACCCCGCGGACTGGATCGAGGATAATCTTCTGTGCATCGGGCTGCTGTTCGCCCTCATGGGCGAGCCCGAGACCAAGGAAAAGGCGGCGTGAGCACCGCCTTCAATGGGGCCGACAACGGCATTTAGGAGACTCAACCGAGGACCACAATGGGAAGCATTTACAAACGCGGCGCGGTCTGGTGGGTTCAGTATTACAAGGACGGCCGGCCATTCCGGGAGTCCACCAGGAGCGTCAAAGAAGCCGACGCCAAGCGGCTCCTGAAAAGGCGTGAGGGCGAGATTGCCGAGGGCAAGCTCCCGGGCGTCTATTTCGACCGAGTGCGGTTTGACGAACTGGCCGCCGATTACCTGACCGACTACCGGACCAGCGGCAAGAAAGACGTTCACAACACGACCGTCCGGGTCAGCCTACACCTGGCGCCTTTCTTTGGCGGCCTCCGGGTGGTGGACATCACCACCGCCAAGGTCCGGGAGTATACCGCCCTTCGGCTCGAAGGGGGCGCGGCCCACGGGACCATCAACCGGGAGTTGTCCGCCCTGAAACGGATGTTCAACTTGGCCGGCAAGAGCACCCCGCCCAAGGTGGGCCAGGTGCCTTACATCCCGATGCTCAAAGAGGACAACATCCGAAAGGGCTTTTTCGAGGCGGACGAATTCCTGGCCTTGCGGGCCAACCTACCGCCCGAACTTCGGGGGCCGGCGACCTTCGCTTACAAGGTCGGGTGGCGCCGGGGTGAGATCTTCAACCTCAAGTGGTCCGCGGTGGATCTCGACCAGGGGACCGTCCGGCTCGAGGCCGGCGAGACCAAGAGCGGCGAAGGACGGATCATCTACCTGGACGACGAACTCAAGGCCATCATCCGGGAGCAGTTCGTCAACCGCCACCTGGGGAGCCCCCTGGTCTTTCACAAGGCCGGTCGGTTCATCGGGGAGTTTCGGCCGGCATGGCGCCACGCTTGCCGGGCGGCCGGCCTCAAGGACAAGCTCTTTCACGACCTGAGACGGACGGCGGTCAGAAACATGGTCCGGGCGGGGGTGCCTGAGCGGGTGGCCATGATGATCTCGGGCCACAAAACGAGGTCGGTTTTTGAGCGTTACAACATCGTCAGCGGGGACGACCTGAAACGGGCCTCGGCCCTGATCGAGACCTACTTTCAGGACCAGACCGCTACAGTTTCAAGCACAGTCGGGGAAAAATCAAAGAAAAAGGGGCAGGCTAAAGAGCCTAACCCCCTGAAATCTTTGGTGAGCCGCCAGGGAATCGAACCCCGAACCTACGGATTAAGAGTCCGTTGCTCTGCCAGTTGAGCTAGCGGCCCGCGAAAGATTTCTAATAACACGCCGCCCCGGCCAAGTCAAGACCTACCCCCAGGCTTTCTTGCCCATTTCGCACCACCGGGATAACATGAGGCGTTGATCACGCCCCATCACCCGAGGAAGACCATGAGTCTTGACCTGAAAAAAATCCACCTGTTTCGCCTGCCCCGAGGCGACGATCTGATCGAGGCCCTGACGGCGTATTGTCGGGACCAGGCCGTCACCCACGCCGTGATCAACGGCCTGGGCGTCACCAGCCGGACGGTGCTCGGCTACTTTGACCGGGCGACCAAGGGCTATCGGGAATTCCTTTTCGAGGAGGACGTGGAGGTCCTCAACCTGACCGGCAACGTCTCCTTGAAGGAAGGCCGACCCATGATCCACGCCCACATGACCATCGCCGACAAGGACGGCCAAACCCATGGCGGACACGTCCTGCCCGGCTGCCGGGTGTTCGTGTTCGAGGCGATGCTCTTCGAACTGAAGGGCGACGGCCCCCACCGGGTGGCGGACGAGGAGACCGGCCTGTTCCTGTGGCCGACCTGGCGGCCCTGATAATTAGGGGATGCCCCCAAAGGAACAATCTGGTATCATGGCCCCGCGATTGAACTGTTTCTCAGACAGTGGGGCCCGAATGTCATTTATCGAAATCATTGGCAAAGTGGCTCTGGGCCAAGCCGTTGCCGAAGTAAAAGAAAAGCTAAAGACCAAGAAATACAATGACCAGGTTGATGCAGTCTTCAATCAAACTCTCTCCGCGTTTGATAGAATTATTTTTCTCTGTCAGAAGAGCGATGATTTCGGCCGGGAGATTTTTAACCTGGCCGAAGGGAAATCAGCCAGGATCGACAGGCTATTCGAGGCGGCGGCGGCTTATGCGGACAATCCAGACATTCAGGGGGTGGAGCCCTATCTGACACCTTCAAAAATACAGGGTGAATTAAGAGAGTTCAGCCATAGACTATTGGACGGTTTCCGCCAAGTTGGTTCCGCGAAGCTCGGTGAATTGCCGCAGGCCTTCAACAAGTTTGATCGAGACATAAATAGTTACTCCGTTGTTGATAAGACTCCGGAAGAAAAACCGCAAGGGCCGCCGCCGGTCTATCTGCCCCGCATGAAGAATACCCTGCTCCAGCATCATGAAGAATGGATCGAAAAGATAGCGGCCACCCTGGGCCAAGAGGGGCGGGCGGCGGTGGGGCAAGAGACCGTCGAGCGGGCGGCGGAGGGGCTGGGCGCGGCAGTCAGCGGTCAGGGCGGGATCGGCAAGACGGCCATGGCCAATGAGTATGCTCATGCTCACGTGGCTGATTACCCGGGCGGTGTCTTCTGGCTTCAGATCGACCTGGGCCTGGCCCAGGCCCTTAGAGAGGCGGCTCAGAAATTGGGCTGGGATATACCGGACAGCCTGGACGATAAGCAGGTCCAAGAAATGGTCCTAGCCGAGATCAGAGGACGGTCGGGGCTGAAGCTGTTGATCCTGGATAACCTGGAAGATCAAGTCGTCCCAACCGAAGCAAACCTGCCGGGAAGCCACTTGCTGGTCACTACCCGGCGGACCGATGTCGATCTGCCACGCGTGAAGATGGACCTGCCTTTAGAAAACGAGGCCTTGGACATCTTTTTGGGTTACGCCGAGCTAGACCGAGGTGGCATTAGCGAGGCCGAGGAACTGGCGGCCCGGGAAATTTGTGACCGGGTGGGGAATCTTCCCCTGGCCCTGGAGATCCTGGGCAAGGTGGCTCGCAAGCGGGGCCTGGCCCAGACGGCCCTCAGGCTCGATGACATAATCAGCGAAAAGGCCTCGGTTCATGGCAAAGGAGAGGTGTTGAGCATCGGCGCGGCCCTGGCCCTGGCCGAGGGGCAGTACGGGCACCCACGTGCGTTGGAGGCCCTCCGGT
>JAHJDS010000242.1 GCA_018812395.1 Pseudomonadota bacterium | reverse complement strand
CGTTCGTCGGCGGCGATGATGAAGTAGAGAACGTTGTCGCTGATCCCGGCCCCGGTGTCGATCAGCAGCACGTCGAACAGACCCTCGACGGCCTCCATTTCGTGCAGCAGGCGCATCTTCTGGCCGTCGGTAAGCCGGGTCATCTCCTCGAGACCCGACGAGGCCGGCAGGATCTTGATCCCCCACGGTCCGGGGAAGATGACCTCGCCGACGCTCTTTTCGCCGGAGAGGAGGTGGGAGATGTTGTAGGCCGGCGATATGCCCAGCAGGACGTCGATGTTGGCCAGGCCCAGATCGGCGTCCAGGATCAGGACCCGCCGGCCGCTCCGGCTCATCATCAGGGCCAGACTGGCCACGACGTTGGTCTTGCCCACGCCGCCCTTGCCCGAACTGACGCACAGGACCCGAACGGGGCGGGCGGCGCTCGGGGCCACGGCGGCGGTGGTTAGGGCGTTCTTCTTGACCATCTTCCTCAGTCCGCTGGCCTGATCCATGGGCTATCATCCTTCAATCATTTACGATACTACAAATTGCCACTGGACACAATCCCCTAGCCCCGGTAGCGACGCAGCACCAGACGGGCCAGGCGCTCCGGGGTGAGGGGGATGATGTCTTCGGGGACCCGCTGGCCGCAGGTCAGGTGAGAGACCGGCAGGCCCAGGCGGCAGCCGGCGGTGAACAGCGGGCCGTAGGTATCGGACTCGTCTATCTTGGTGAAGATCAGCCCGGTCAGGGTCAGGGTCCGAAACCGCTCGACGACCACCGCCAGGTCCCGGGCCCGGGTGTTGGCCGCCAGACAGAGCAGCACCCCGGCCCCCGGGGTCTGGTCGATGAAACGCCTCATCGCCGCCAGGCCGTGTTCGTCGGCCGGGCTGCGGCCGGCGGTGTCGACCAGGATCAACTGGCAGCGATGTAGGGTCTCCAGGGCGGCCGGGACGTCCTCGGGCCGCTCGGCGACGACCACGGGCAGGCCCATGATCCGGCCGTAGACCTTGAGTTGCTCGGGCGCGCCGACGCGGTAGGTGTCCACGGTCAGCAGGCCCACCCGGCGGCCGTCGGTCAGGGCCGACCCGGCGGCCAGCTTGGCCACGGTGGTCGTCTTGCCCACGCCGGTGGGGCCGACCAGATACACGATGCGAGGCCTCCCCTGGCCGGGCCGGAGGGGGTCGGCGCACTTGACGGCGGCCGCCAGGCCGGCCTCGAGTCTGGCCCGAAAACCCTCGGCCGGGGCGTCGATCAGCGGCGTCAACAGCCGGCCGGCCACGTCGGCGTCCACCTCCTGGGACTCGAGATAGTTCCGGGCGGCCTGGGCCGGGTTGAGGGCGGCCTCGCCCCACTCGGCCTCGTCGCCCAGGGACAGGACGTGGGTGGTGATCAAGGACTTGAGGCCGCCGATCTCGTCCACCAGGGTCTGGAGGGTGGGTCTGGGAAGGGCATCCCGATCCTCGCCGGGCGCGGCGGCGGTCAGTTCGATCCCGCCGGTTACGGGCCGCGTGGACACGATGAACGCCTCCGGACCCAGCTCGGCCTTGACCCGCCGCAGCGCCTGGGCCGCGTCCCGACCCTGAAACTGCCTAGCCACGGGCCACGCTCACCAGGCCGACCGACTTGATGCGCAGGCCGGTGACCAGTTCGTTGTGACTGAGCACGGTCAGGGTCGGCATCTGGCGTTCGATCAGCCTTCGGAGGTGCCGGCGGATGACCGGCGAGGTGACGATGGTCGGGGTCATGTTCTGCTCCATCATTTTTTCGGCCTCCCGGAAAACGGCGTCCAAAACGGCCTGGACCTTGTGCGGCTCGAGGGTCAGGTACGAGCCGTGCTCGGTCTGCTGGACGCCGCCCTGGATCAGGTCCTCGACGTTTTGGTCCACGGTCAAGACCGGCAGGGTGTCGCCCTCCAGGGGCAGGGACTGGAGGATGGCCCGGGCCAGCCTCTGCCGGACGTACTCGGTCAACAGGTCGGGGTCCTTGGTCAGCGGGGCGTAGTCGGCCATGGTCTCGCCGATACTGAGCAGGTCCCGGATGCTGATCCGCTCCCGCAAGAGGTTTTGGAGCACCTTCTGGACGGCACCCAGGCTGAGTAGGGCCTGGACCTCCTCGACGACCTTGGGGTGGGTCTTGGCCAGGTTCTCGAGCAGGCGCTGGGTCTCCTGGCGGCCCAGCAGCTCGTCGGCGTGGGCCCGGATGACCTCGGTCAAATGGGTGGCGATGACCGTGGCCAGATCGACCACCGAGTAGCCGGCGAACTGGGCCTCCTCCCGCTTTTCGAAGGGGATCCACAGGGCCGGCAGGTTGAAGGCCGGCTCGTGGGTCGGAATGCCCTCGATCCGCTTCTTGGCGTCGCCGGGATCCATGGCCAGCAAATAATCGACCATCAGTTCGGCCGCGGCCACCTCGACCCCCTTGACCCGGATGACGTAGCCCCCGGGCTTGAGCTGGAGGTTGTCCCGGACGTGCAGTGGCGGGACCAGCAGGCCGGTGTCCAGGGCGAACTGCTGCCTGATGGACCGGATGCGCTCCAGCAGATCGCCGTTCTGCTCATCGTCCACCAGGGGGATCAGGCCGTAGCCGACCTCGAGTTCTATGGCGTCCAGGGGCAGGAGGGCCTCGACCGCCTCGGCGGTGACCGCCGGCGCCTTGGCCGCCTCGGCCGCCCGCCGGAGGGTCTGGACATGCTCCTGCTCCCGCTGGGCCCGATACAAAAAGAAGGCCAGGGTGCCCACCCCGCCCGAGAGCACCAGGAACGGCAACGTGGGCAGGCCCGGCACCAGGCCCAGCAAGAAGACGACCAGGGCCGTCAGGCCGATGGCCCGGGGCTGGAGCGAAAACTGCCGGGCGAACTCCTGGCCCATGTTCATGTCGCCGGCCGCCCGGCTGACGATGAGGCCGGCCGAGGTGGAGATGATCAGGGCCGGGATGATCGACACCAGCCCGTCGCCGATGGTCAGGATGGTGAAGGTCGCCGCGGCGTCGGCCAGTTTCATGTTGTGCTGGAGCGTCCCGATGAGCAGGCCGCCGATGATGTTGGTCAGGGTGATGATGATGGCGGCGATGGCGTCGCCGCGGACGAATTTCGAGGCCCCGTCCATGGCCCCGTAGAAGTCCGACTCTCGGCCGATCTCCAGGCGGCGGGTCTTGGCCTCCTGGTCGTCGATCAGGCCGGCGTTGAGATCGGCGTCGAT
>JAHJDS010000598.1 GCA_018812395.1 Pseudomonadota bacterium | reverse complement strand
GCCCCAGCTGTTGTTGATGACCCAGGCGCCGTCGTCCACCGCGCGAATGAAGGCCTCGGCCGTGCTCAGGCCGCTGAGCATGTCCGAGCCGCCGAGCAGGCGCACGGGCAGGATGCTGCACAGCGGGCACACACCACTGGTGCCCTGGCTGTTGTCGCCACGACCGGCGGCGGTGCCGCACACCGAGGTGCTGTGGGACTCGCGGTAGGGCTCGCTGGCAGGGCAGGTGGCAGACTCCTGGCGGCCGTCGTAGCTGGCCGAGCACTCGGCACTGGGGTTCTCGTCGTCGTCCGCGGCGTCGAAGCCGGGAACGAAGTTGGGGGTCAGGTCCTCGTGCTGCAGGTCCACGCCGGTGTCGAACACCGCCACCACCACCGAGGGATCGCCCTTGGTGACGTCCCAGGCGCCGGTGACGTGAATCTCGCCGCTGCCCGGCACGCTGGTATCGGTGTGCGACAGGTGCCACTGCTGGCCGTACATGGGGTCGTTGACCACGGCGGTCGGCACCAGGCGGCGGTACAGGTCGGGCTCGGCCGCGCGCAGCCCCGGGATGTTGGCCTGGCTCAGGGCGCGCGAGGCCTCGACCGCATCAAAGGCGAAGGCCGCGCCGACCCGCACCAGGGCAGTGTCGTGCACCCGTGAGCGGCGCTCGAGGCTGCCGGCGATCTTGGGCAACACCACGTCGAGCACGGCGTCGAGCTGGCCGGGCGCGGCGCTCACCACCAGGTGATCGTCGGCGTAGGCGCGATGGCCCAGGCGGCTCAGCACCGGGTAGACCTGCAGCACGCGCGGGTCGGCGACCAGGCGCTGCGCCAGAACCAGGCGCTGGTTCGGTGATAACGCGCGATCCAGTTCGAGCTCGTACAGGCCGTCGCGGCGCAGCACGCGCGCCGGCTCCAGCAGTGTGGGAACGCGCGAGCCGCCGTCGAGCTCGCGGTCCAGCACCTCGAACAGGCTGCGCTCGACCAGGCGCGCGACCTCGTGGGCAGGCAGGGCCTGCACGGTGCGCAGGGCCAGTCTGTCCGCAGCGGCCATCACCACCACGGGCCGGCCCTGGACGGAATACCAGCGCGCCTCGAAGCGGCTCGCCAGGTCGGGTTGCGCGGCCAGGACCGGGGCTGCACTCAGGGCGCAGCACAGGGGCAGGGCGACGAGGGAGCGAGACAGGAGCATGATGGCCTCGTGATCCGCGGCGATGGAGGGGCTCGCGGAAGGGGTGAATCTGGCGCTTTCGTGCAGCAAGGTCCATACCTACATGGGAGCACCTCATATACCCGCCATTGCTGCACTTTTTGTGCACTGAGGGGGCGTATGGCTGGATCTCCTGGGCCACGGGTGGTTCATTTGATCCGGCTGCCCAGATCCAGGAGCCGTGGCCAGGCTGCACGGTGCGGCCGGGTGCAGGCCTCAGTCGGTCGTGGCCGGGGTCGTTCCGCGCACGCTGAACAGGTGCTTGAGGGGCACCCAGCCGTCATCGCCGTGGCTGAACACCACGCGCTCCTCGCCCAGCAGGTGGCCGAGCACCACCACGGGCTGCTCGCGCGTGCTCAGGTCGGTGTCGACGAGCACGCGGCCAATTCCGCCCTCGCGCGCGGCCAGATCGATGGCGAGCTTGCCGCTGCCACTGTTGTTGCGCTCGGTGTCGCTGACACCGCTGGCCGCGGTGCGCGCGGCGGTGCTCAGCTCGGTGGGCGCGCGCCACAGGATGCGGCAGGGCAGGCCCGGAAAAGAGCGCCGCAACCTGTCGGGACCGACCACGAACAGGGGCTTGTCCGGCACGCAGGCCTTGCTGGTTGACAGTGCCGCCAGCACCAGCGCGCCCTCGACGTCATTGCTCTGGTCCAGGGGGGCCGTGTCGACCACCAGGGGGTTGCCATCCTGGTCATCGGGACGTCCGTCGCCGTCGCTGTCCGGGGTATCCAGGCGCGTGCCCAGGGTGCGCTCGAGGGCATTGCTCAGGCCGTCACCGTCGTCATCGCCGTAGATCTCGGCCAGCGGCACGGCCAGCGCGGTCACCCAGTCGCCGCCCAGGCGCAGCTGGAACAGGGCCTCGCCGCCCTGCACGGTGAAGCGCCGCAGGTAGCAGGCGCCTTCCTGCGCCCCCGTCTTCTGGTTGGTGATCCACAAGG
>JAHJDS010000241.1 GCA_018812395.1 Pseudomonadota bacterium | reverse complement strand
GTCAGGGGGTCGTGACCATAGGCCACTAGAACGACGCATTCGATTATCAAGGAAACGCCGATGGTGGCGAAGCTCTGCACGAACAGACTGGCCCCGCGGTTGACGAACACCCGGTTGCCGAAGCGTTCTATGACCAGCCCTACAAACACCACGGAGGCCACTGTCAGAGCAAGGCATACCAGGAAAGGCAACCCGCTGAGGGTTTGCCAGGTAATCATCAGCACTCCGCCCAGCATTACGAACTCGCCTTGGGCAAAGTTCAAGATGTGGTTGGTGCGGTAGATGATCATGAATCCCAGGCCAACCACCGCGTATATCGCCGAGTCACTCAGGGAACTGGCGAACAGCTGGACAAAATCGGATAATCCAAGGTTAAGCATCTGGATGCCACACCATTACCAGGGCTGATTTGAGACCCGTTCACCCGAAGAGGGCTCTGGCACCGGAGATCCAATCCGGCCCACTGCCCGGGGCGGACCGGTCGATGGTCCCGTCCGGCGGGGGAGTCGTCTCCCCCGCCGGACACAGGGGCCCGGATCACTTTTTAGGGTAGGGCACAAACTCCCCGTTCTTCACCAGGACTGGAATCTCGGCCCGGCCGTCAAAGCCGGCGTGATTGGTCGGCGTGTACTGGTAGTCGCCGTTGACGCCCTTGTAGGTCGTGCTCTCCAAGGCCATCTTGATCTTGAGGGGATCGGTCCCCGCCTTTTTCATGGCATTGAGGAGCATCATCAGGCCGTCGTAGGCGTTGGCGGCAAAGGTGTCGCAAACGGACTTGGGATACTTGGCCCGGACGGTCTTCACGAACTCGTCAAAGCGTGCCCGCCAGGGGTCGCTGGCCGGAACCTTCCAGCCGACGGTGGCCTTCTGAGTAAACAAAATCCACCCGTTGGCCGCCTTGCCACCGACCTTGAGGAAACGGGGCATGGGGATGCCGTGGCTACCTACGATGGGAATCTTCAATCCTAGTTGCCGCACGTTCTTGGCGATAATCGCGGCCGGTTGGCTAAGACCATAGACGTACAGGATTTGGGCCCCACTGCGCTTGACCTTAAGTAACTGAGGAATCATGCTGCGGT
This sequence comes from Pseudomonadota bacterium, assembly GCA_018812395.1. Lineage (GTDB taxonomy): Bacteria > Desulfobacterota > Desulfarculia > Desulfarculales > JAHJDS01 > JAHJDS01. Next base: position 2,965 of record JAHJDS010000241.1, on the reverse strand, counting down.
CCCGCGAACCAAACTGTTCAACGGCCACCACTTTCTGCCCGAACTTACCGGCTAGTTGCCGCAACATCTTGCCGCCCATCTGGCCGGAGGCGTCTGAGGCGAACATGATCGCCGCTTTCTTGGCCTTCAGGGTCTTTTGGCCGAAGCTCAGCATGGCCGGGGCCACCGCCTCGTCGGTGGGCGGGTTCTGGAAAATCCATTTCTTGGTGGGGCGGGCGATCTTGTAACCGGCCCCCAGGGAGATATTGGGTATCCCGTATTTCTGGATGGTCGGGATCATGGCCATACAACTGTTGGTCAGGGTGGAACCGATGATGGCGTGGACCCCGTGGTCCTTGATCAGCTTGACCACCGCGATGTTGGCCGTGGTCGGCTGGGACTGGTCGTCGATCACATAGAGCTTTACCGGATGACCATTGATGCCACCGGCCTTGTTGATCTTGGCCACCAGGGCCACAACGGCGTCCCGCTGTCCACTGCCAAAGGCGCCCGCGTAACCGGTAATGGACAGCACCGCCCCGATCTTGTAAGGCTTCTTGGCGATTGCCGATCCGCCGGCCACCATAAAGATAGCCACGGACAGGCAGATAACGGCGATAAGCAGTTTCTTGCTCATCTTCCACCCCCGCTGTTAGTGATGAAGGTTATGGTCTGTTGGGAACCACGCTAATCATTAAGCGGCCCCACTTGCATCTGTAGCTGCCCTTTGCCTCTGGTTCAAACCGGTCCAGTGAGCAGGGATTTGACTCGTCCGTGGCCTGGTCAAACATGGAAATTGGACTCATATGATACCATCCCCCGAAGGCAGATGGATAGCACCGTGCTTTGTGGGGCCTTTCTCAACACGCTTCGTTAACTCCTGGGGACAGTCCGCATCGGCTTTCCAGCCGAGCCGGACTTGACCCACCTGGCAAGGAGTCAAGTTCACCGGATCATATCTGGGAAAACAGCAATGGCATAATGCCTCAAACCCTCGTCACCAGACCATCACCGATTTTGGGTTACTGGAACATCATTGGTCCACGACCGGCGTCCCGATCCTGTTCGTCCTTCACCCGCCGGTAGCCGAACACCAACTCCCTGCCGATCGAGGACAAACGCCTCGATCCGGGAAAGCCATCTCCTCCAGGCGCAGAAACGCACCAAATGGCCTATAGCCAGCAAGGCAATTTCAGTACCAGCCGGATCGAACCGGCCGATCCGAACCGGCCGAGGCCCGCCACCGTGGGCGTACCGATTGGGTCATGTAATTGATCATACGATTAAAATTTATGACAAAACCAATTCAGCAAATAAAGGTGCCTGTCCGAACTCGGCCTGCCCCGGGTTTTGAACATCGAGTCAAAGGGCGTCAAAATTGACCTGTCGATGTATCCATCAGAGGGGACAATTGGAGATATGATGTTGATATTAGGTCAATATCATGGCAGATCAAAACTGACCTTCATTTATGACCGTCCCTGGGCCCGCCGCAGGCGCCTGGTCAGGGAGGAAAGACTTAGGCCCAACCGGGAGGCCGCCTCCTCTCGCGAGCGGCACATGGCCACGGCCTGGATCACCAGATCGTTCTCCAGATCGTGCACCGCTGTCTTCAAGCTTGGGAAGTCGCTCGACTTGTACATCCGCCCCTGGCACTTGTTGGTGTAGTGGGGCGGCAAGTGGTCGAGTTCCATGACCTCGCGCTGGGTCGTCACGACGAGTCGCTCGATGAGATTTTCCAGCTCGCGGACATTGCCCGGCCATTGGTACTGACAGAGGGCCTCGATGGAGTCCTTGGCCAGGAGCAGATTTCTCTTATACTTGTGGTTGAACCTTCCCAGAAAATGGGCCACCAGAAACGGTATGTCATTGCTCCGCTCTCTCAAGGGGGGGACCTTGATGGGGACCACGTTGAGCCGATAATACAGATCCTCCCTGAACCGGCCGTCATGGACCAATCCTTCGAGGTCGCGGTTGGTGGCGGCCACAATGCGAATGTCAATCGGTATCGGATCGGTGCCGCCCACCCGGACCACGGTTCGGTCCTGGAGCACGGTCAGCAACTTGATCTGCAGGGCCAGGGGCAAATCGCCGATTTCGTCGAGGAACAGGGTTCCCTTGTCGGCGATCTCGAAGTAGCCCACCTTACCTCCGGTGCGGGCCCCGGTGAAGGCGCCCGCCTCGTACCCGAACAACTCGGACTCCAGAAGCGATTCAGGAATAGAGGCGCAGCTGACCTTGACCAGCGATCCGGTCTCGGCTCGCGGGCTGGCCTCGTGGACCATCTTGGCCAGCAGGTCCTTGCCCACACCGGATTCCCCGCTGATCAACAAGCTGCTTTCCACCTGGCCCATGCGGAGGACCAGGTCGATTAGTTGCTGCATGGTTTTGTTGCGGGTCATGATCCGGGAGCGCATCGCCTCCGAAGACTTGAATTCCTGCAATTCCATTAAGTAGCGCGAGGCCAGGCACTGCGAGGCATTGTATTGCTCACGCAGATGGACTAAATCGGTGACGTCCCTGAGATTGCAAAATATCCGGTGGATCTTTTGGTCGTCGCCGTAAACCGGCACCCCGGTGCTCAGGACCTGACGGCCGGCCCTGGTGTTGATGGTCACCGTGGCCTGCCGGCCCGTTTCCAGGACCTTGACCGTGGCCGCCGTGTCCGTCAGTCCCAGGGCCAAGAGGTCCAGGATGCGTTTGCCGATTAGGTCCTTGATGGCCAGGCCCATCACCTTCTCGAAGGCCCGATTCAACAACAACATCCGGCTGGAGCCGTCGGCGATGCAAACCGCGTCGTAGGAATTGTCGATCATGCCCAGGAGGTCACGATTAAAGACCTCAAACTGCTGGTCCCTATTATAAATATGAACTATATTGCCAATATTATGTACGACATGGCCCTGAGGCACGTTTTCCTTCCGCTCGATGCAGACCCATTATAATTTACCCTTCAGCTAAAAATCAACCGCCTTTCCGGTTCACC
>JAHJDS010000240.1 GCA_018812395.1 Pseudomonadota bacterium | reverse complement strand
GGAGCGACCTCGCGGACAAGGTCAAGATCATCTGCGGCGGGGCGGCGGTCACCGAGAAATTCGCCCTCGGGGAGTGCGGCGCCGACGGTTACGCCAAGGACGCGGTCAGCGCCGTCAGGACCATCAAACAGATGCTGGGAACTCCATGACGGGCGATGACCGGGCACTGGTGAACGATCATCAGGAGCGGCTGATGGTTCGGTCGGTTTTCCGCGAAAAACGATGACCGACAAACGAGCAGGGCTGGTCGTTTTCGAGCCCCAGGGACGCCGGGCCGAGGCCGATCCCGAGGCCAACGTGCTTGTGTTGGCCCAACGGGTCGGCCTCGATATCGAGTCGGCCTGCGGCGGCCAGGGCCTGTGCGGCCGGTGCCGGATCAAGGTCGAGGCCGAACTGCCTCCGCCCGGCGTTGAAGAGATCGAGGCCCTGGGGGCGGCCGTGGACTTCCGATTGGCCTGTCAGGTCGTCGCCCCGGCCGGGGCCACGGTCTGGATCCCGCCCGAGAGCACCCGACAAAAACAAGTCATCCTCACCGCCGGCCGGGAGATCGAGTTCGAACTGGACCCGGCCGTCAAGTCTTACCAGATCCAGGTCGCCCCGCCCCGGCTGAAGTCGATCATTGCCGACCGGGAGCGCCTCCTAAACGCCCTGGTCCCGGTGGTCGAGTCCGCCTCTCGGGTGGCGACACCATTGTCCGTGCTACGGCGACTGCGCCGGGTCATGCCCCAGGGCGAGGGCCGGGTGAGCGCCGTGCTCCGTTACGACTGGGAACTGCTGGACCTTAGGGGGCCGGACGGTCCGGGACCGCTGGGCCTGGCCGTGGACCTGGGCACGACTACGGTGGTGGCCTATCTCCTGGACCTGACCGGCGGCCGGACCCTGGCCGTGACCGCCGACACCAACCCTCAAATGGTCCACGGCGAGGACGTGATCAGCCGCATCTCGTTTGCCGATCGCGAGCGCGACGGACAAAAAATTCTGGCCCAAGAGGCGGCCGAATGCATCGATCGGCTGGCCCGGGCCGCCTGCCGGGAGGCCGGGGTCGAACCCCGAGACGTCTACGAACTCCTCGTCGTCGGCAACACGGCGATGCATCATCTGCTGCTCGGACTGGACGCCGCGCCCCTGGCACGGACGCCCTATGCCCCGGCCGCCTCGGACAGCCTGGAGGTGAAGGCCCGGGACCTGACGATAAACCTGGCCGACGAGGCGGTGGTCCACCTGCTGCCGGTCAAGGCCGGGTTCGTGGGCGCGGACACGGTGGCCGTGGCCCTGGCCCTGGAGGCGGATGAGATCGACGAGCCGACCCTGATCGTGGACCTGGGGACCAACGGCGAGTTGATCCTGGCCGCGGGCGGCGAACTGACGTGCTGCTCGACCGCGGCCGGCCCGGCCTTTGAGGGCGGTCACATCTCGGGGGGCATGCGCGCCGGGCCGGGGGCAATGGAACGGGTGACAATCAATCCCGCGGACCTGGAACCGACCCTGTTCGTGATCGAGGACAAGAGACCGCTGGGGATTTGCGGTTCGGGTTTGGTGTCGCTGGTGGCCGGGCTGCTCCGGGCGGGGGCCCTTCTGCCCCGGGGCGGCTTCAATCCCAAGACGAAGAGCGACCGCCTGCGTCAGGGCCCCCAAGGCTGGGAGTACGTCCTGGCCTTTGAAGGCCAGTCGGGCCTTGGCCGCGACCTGGTCCTGACCGCCAAGGACGTCTCCGAACTGCAACTGGCCAAGGCGGCCGTGGCGGCCGGGGCGTCCATCTTGATGGAGGCAATGGGACTGGACCGGGTGTCGCGGGTCCTGTTGGCCGGGGCGTTCGGTAACTACCTGGACCCGGCCGACGCCTGCGCCATCGGGCTCTTTCCCCGCGTCGGACCGGAGATGGTCCAAGGCGTGGGCAACGCCGCGGGCACGGGCGCGGTCATGGCCCTGTTAAGTGTCAGGCAGAGGGAGAGGGCTCGCCGGTTGGCCGGGAGGATGCACTACATCGAACTGGCCGCGCACCCTGATTTTTCAGGTAGGTTCACCGACGGCCTGATCTTTCCAGACCCTTGATAAGGAGGCCAATGTTGACGCCGCATCCGCCACGCGTCCTCGTCGCCGGAGCGACCGGATACCTGGGGGGCTTCGTGACCCGGGAACTCAAGTCGCGCGGCCATTTTGTCCGGGCCCTGGGCAGATCACCGGAGAAATCCAGTCACCTCCAGGATCAGGTGGACGAGGTGGTCGTCGGCCAGGTGACGACGCCGACGTCCCTCGCAAACGTTTGCCAGGGCATCGACGTCGTTTTTTCCTCGATCGGCATCACCCGGCAAAAGGACGGTCTTACTTTCAAAGACGTGGATTACCAGGGCAACCTGAACCTCCTTGAAGAGGCCCAACGGGCGGGCGTAAAAAAGTTTGTCTACGTCTCGGTGTTGGGCGGCCTCCATCTACGCCATTTGGATATTGTCGCGGCCCACGAGGACTTTGTGGACGAACTGGTCGCCTCCGGGGTGAACTACGCCGCGATCCGCCCGACCGGATACTTCTCCGACATGACCGAGTTTTTTGGCATGGCCCGCCGGGGCCGCGTCTGGCTGGTCGGCCCCGGTCAAAACCGGGTCAATCCCATACACGGGGCGGACCTGGCCGTGGTCTGCGCCGACGCCGTCACGGGAGAAGACCGGGAGATAGACGTGGGCGGCCCCGACGTTTTCACCTACCGGCAAATCGCCGAGTTGGCCTTCCAGTCCCTGGACCGGCCGGTCAAGATCGTCTCCATTCCCGCCCGGCTGGCCAGATTCTTCGTTGCCGTGACCCGGGTTTTCAACCGCCACCGGGGCGAATTGCTGGCCTTTATGGTCACGGCCGCGACCAGTGATATCGTCGCCCCGTCCTACGGGACCCACACCCTCCAGGCCTACTTCCGGGAGTGCGCCCAGCCGGGCGCGGCGGCGACCGGCCGGTTTTAATCACTCCATCAAGACCGGCGTGGCATCGAGAAGGTTCGCTCGTCTCCATCCACGGGCGGAAGACCTCCTTGCCGCTCAACACGTCGGCACTTCTTTGACGCCGCCTGACTGATTCCCCGACCCATGCCCAAACGTTCGGCCCGGTTTACCATCCGGCCGTCTTTTGATTGACATTGGCTCCCGGCCGGTTTAGCATTATGTACAGAACTTAATTCTATATACAGAACTTGGGGCCATCAGTCATCATCGACGAAACCGGGACGGAAAATGGAAGCCGCGGCGCAACCAGCCGGGACCAAGAAGATTGAGTCGACCGAAAAACCCCTGGTGCCCGCGGTGGAGCAGGCGGCGATGGTCCTGATCTGCCTGGCGAATAATTCTCGCCCCCAGATGACCCTGACCCGGATTTGCCGCGAGGTCGGGATTCACAAGAGCAAGGGCTACAATATACTCAAAACCCTGCGCCGATTCGGTCTGGTGGAACGGGACGAATCGAGTAAGACCTATTCCCTGGGATACGGTCTGCTCCACCTGGCGCGCCGGGTGTTGGACCACCTTGATTACCGGGCCGTGGCTTCGCCATTTTTGGAGGATCTGGCCACACGCACCAGGAGCACGGCCCTGCTGGGCATCCTCAGCGCCGCACAGGTATTCGTGGTGGCCAAGCACGAGGGCGACCAGGGTATCGGACTGACAATCCGGGTCGGCCATCGGTTCCATTTCACCGCCGGGGCCCACGGCAAGGCCTTGGTCGCCTTTCTGCCGCCTGAGGAGCAGCGGGCGGTGCTGGCCCGGGACAAGTTGTTTTTCTATGGCCCGAAAACAATGCCCGCCCAAAAGATGCCGGCCTTAAAAAAGGAGCTGGCCGAGTGCCGTGACCGGGGTTTTGCCACGGACGCCGGAGGCCTGCAGCCGGGGGTCAACGCCGTCAGCGCGCCGGTCTTTGGCCCTGGAAACGTGGTCATCGGCTGCCTGATTCTGATCGGCACTTTTCCGAAAAACCTCATGGACCGCTACGGCCGGGCCACGGCCGACGCGGGGTCAGGAATATCGTCCAGACTGGGGGCGGATCTCGGTCTTCCGTTCGGAAGTCAATCCTGAAGCCGCCGGTCGAGGCGTTGGACCCGTGGTAGGCCGTCGGCCGTTGTTGCAAGGGAGTCGTTATTGGGCCAGAAAATCGTCAGAAGCGCCTGCCGGGGCTGTCACGGCGGTTGCGGGGTGCTGGTGACGGTCGAGGACGATCGGGTCACCGGCATCAAGGGCGATCCGGACTGCCCGATCAACCGGGGCTGGTTGTGTATCAAGGGCAAGAAATACCACACCATCACCCACCACCCGTCCCGTCTGACCGATCCCCTGATCAAGCGGAACGGGTCCTTCCAGGCAGTGTCCTGGGACCAGGCCCTCGACCTGGTCAGCGAGCGATTTCTGAGGATTAAAAAGGAGCTTGGCCCGGAGTCGGTGGTCCTGGGGTACGGCACCGGCCGCGACAACGAGGCCTTCATCTACCGCCTGGCCAACACCTTTGGCACGCCCAACGTCCTCACCGCCGGGCACATGTGTTACGGTCCCCGGATCGTCACCGGCATCACCCGGTGCGGCAATCTGCCGGTGGTGGACTACGAGGGCCGGCCGGCCTGCGTGATCGTCTGGGGGGCCAACCCGTTGGTCTCCAACCCCGACGAGTACAAAGGCATCTACCTGGCCCGGGCCATGCTCCGGGGCACGAAAATCATCTGCGTCGACCCCCGGCGCTCGATGGTGGCCAAGCGGGCCGATCCGTGGCTTCGAATCAAGCCCGGCACCGACGGCGCCCTGGCCTGGGGGATGATCAACCACCTCATCGCCGAAAAGTTATATGACGCCGAGTTCATCGAGAGTTACGTCCACGGCTGGGATGAATTTGTCGCCAGGGCGGGTGAGTATCCGATTGCCTGGGCGGCCGCCAAGACGGGCCTGGGCGAGGACGAGATCCGGGCCGCGGCCGAGATGTTCGCCCGACACCGGCCGGCCGGCATCCACTGGGGCGTGGCCCTGGAGCAGTCCCGGAACTGCGTCAACACCATCAGCCTGTTGATCTGCCTGATGGCCATGACCGGCAACCTGGACCGCCCCGGGGGGAGCGTTTTTTATCCCAATCCGCCGGTGCAAAACGCCTCCCAGGTGGGGGCCCACCGGGTCCTGGACCCGGACGTGCGCGGCCGTCGCCTGGGCGGCGACCGGTTTCGACTGGCCGACCGGATCGGGGTGATCAATCCCAAGGCGGTCTGGGACGCCATCCTCGAGGAAAAACCGTACCCGGTCCGGGCCCTCTATCTGATCAGCACCAACCCGGTCATCAGTCGGGCCAACGCCAAACAGGTCATGGCTGCTCTCAAGAAGGTCGACTTCCTGGTGGTCCAGGATTTCTTCATGACCCCCACCGCCAACGAGGCGGACGTGGTGTTGCCGGCCTCGACCTGGCTCGAGCACGATTATGTCGGCGATCTCTGGAAGCGCCACGGCTGGGTGGTCGCCCGCCAAAAGGCGGTCCAGGTCGGTCAGGCCCGCTCGGACTACGACATCCTGAACGATCTGGGCAAGCGCTGCACGGACGAGAAGTTCTGGTGGCCCACCATCAAGGACGCCCTCAACGAGGTCCTGTCCCCTTCGGGCCTTTCCTGGGAGGATTTCTGCGCCCGGGGGTTTTTGCAGGGCGAGCGTCGGTTCCATAAATACCGGACCGATCGGTTCCGGACGCCCACGGGGAAGGTCGAATTCTATTCGACCATCATGGAGCGCCTGGGTTTCGACCCCCTGCCCGGGTATCTCGATCCCCCGGAGTCCCCCTGGAGCAGCCCGGATGTGGCCCAGCGCTTTCCGTACCAGTTGATCACCGGCGCCCGGATCCCCTCTTTCTTTCACTCGGAGAACCGTCAGCCCGGGCTGCTGCGCTCCAAGCGTCCTGAGCCGCTGGTCGAAATGCACCCCGAGGTGGCCGCGGCCAAGGGCATTGTGGAAGGCGACTGGGTCGAGATCAGCTCCCCCCGGGGCGCGGTGCGTCAGAAGGCGGTGGTCACCGACCGTGTTCCGGAAAACGTCATCGCCGCGGACCACGGCTGGTGGTACCCGGAAGACACGAAAAACCTGGGCTGGGACCGGTCCAACATCGATGTCCTGACCGACAACGCCTTCGAAACCTGCGACCCGGCCATGGGCGCCACCAGCCTCCGGGTGTTGCTCTGTGACGTCCGCAGGGTCGACGGCCCGTAGGGGCTCGGCTGACGGAGGAGGGCATGAGCCAGGGGAAAGCCATGGAAAGAATGTCCCGCGACGAGATGTCCGGCCTCCAGGCGGCCAGGCTCCAAAAAACTCTGGCTTGGGCCTACGACAAGGTGGGCTTCTATGGGCGTCTGTTTGATGAGCACGGACTCCGGCCGCAGGACGTCAAGTCGCTCACCGATCTGGCCTGCCTGCCTTTCACCCGGAAGTCGGACCTGGTGGCCAATTACCCGGACGGCATGTGCGCCGTCAAACCGGCCGAGATCATCCGCCTCCACGCCTCCTCGGGGACCACCGGTAAGCCGATCAACACTTTCTACACTCGCCAAGACCAGGCCAACTGGATCGAGTGCATCGGCCGGAACCTGAGCATGGCCGGGGTGACCCGGTCGGACGTCTGCCAGATCGCCTTCAAATACACCCTGTTCACCGGGGCCTTCGGCCACCACCTGGGCGCCGAGAGCATCGGGGCCATGGTCATCCCCACCAGCTCCGGCCAGACCGAACGGCAGATCATGATGATGCGGGACTTGCGGACCACGGTGTTTCACTGCACCCCGTCCTACGCCATCGTGGTCGTCGAGAAGCTCCGGGAAATGGGCATCGACCCGCACGACCTGTCGCTCCGGCTGGGCATCCACGGCGCGGAGTCCATGTCCGAGGAGATGCGCCAGCAAATCGAGGCCGGCCTGGGCGTGACGGCCATCCGGGACTACGGCCTGACCGAGTTGGGCGGCCCCGGGGTTTCCATCGAGTGCCCGGCCCAGGCGGGCTATCACCTCAACGAGGACCATTTCTTTCCGGAGATCATCGACCCCGTATCCCTGGAGCCGTTACCCCACGGCGAGGTGGGAGAACTGGTCTTCACCACCCTCCAAAAGGAGGCCACGCCCCTCATCCGGTACCGCACCCGGGACATCACCTATTTGATCGAGGGGGCCTGCGACTGCGGCTGGACCTTGATCCGCCACGGGCCGATCCTGGGCCGCAGTGACGACATGCTGATCATCGGCGGGGTCAATTTTTTCCCGTCCCAGTTGGAGAGCGTCATCCTCGGGTTTGAAGAGGTCGCCCCCCACTACGCCGTTCACGTCCTCAAGAAGGGCCCCCTGGACGCGATCCGGGCCGAGATCGAGACCCAGGATGAATTCCAGGGCCAGGCCGGCCAAGACGCCGTCTCGAACCTGACCAAACGCATCGAATCCCGGGTCAAGGACATCCTGGGCTTTAGGATCGAGGTCTCGCTGGTGAGCCCGAACTCCCTGACCCGCAGTGAAGGCAAGACCAAGCGCGTCTTCGACCACCGCTAAGTGGTGCGAGGCCGCACAGGCGTACTTCGCGGTGAACGTCCCGTAAGGTCGTCTCTTGGTCGTCCGCGCTCTCCGGCTCCACTACGTTTCGCCTACCCCGGGTAAGGTCGTGTCCGGGTGCGTAGCCGCACTGGCGTAATTCGCGATCAAAGTTCGTGCCCGTGAGACGTCACGTCCGCGCTTGTCGCGGCCACTACGTCGGCCGCTACGACAGTCTAGGGAGGGCGTGGGATTAAACGTCGCCGCAGGCGACAACCACTCGGACTTCAAAGGCCGCAACTGGATTCCAGGCAGGAAGGCGACGGGGGATCACCTCTTGGTCTTCGCTTAAGCTTGGCCGCCAGACGTTTGGCCCTGAAAATTTGGGCCGGAGTCATTTTTCTGGCCAATCCATCCCGCCAGGCCGTTGCCCGGGCCTTGCCCCGGGACGCGGCCAAGTGACACCAGGCGTAACCTGCCATCAATTCGGGTCGATAAACGCGTCCCAGGGCGTGCAGCCGGCACAGCCGGAACTGGGCCGGTGCGTAACCGGCCCGGGCAGCTTGGCCGTACCACCGCCGGGCCCCCCAGTGGGTCGGGCGAAGGCCCAGTCTTTTTTCGTACATCAGGCCCAGCATGTACTGGGCCTGGACGTGACCTTGATCGGCCGCCCGTCGAAACAACCTGAACGCCCGCTTATAATTACGCTTCACGTGTCGGCCCTGGAAATTGATCAGGCCCAGGGCGTACTGGGCCCGGCAATGGCCCCGTCGGGCGGCCAGGGCGTAGTACTTGCGGGCCAGGCCGGGACGGCGACCGAGTCCGAGGTCATAGGCCCGGCCCAGGCAGTACCCGGCCCGGACGTGGCCCTGCCGGGCCGCCCGTTGGAACCAGTGAACGGCCGCCCGCCTGTTCCTTCTAACCTGGCGGCCGGCGGCGTACCTCAACCCCAGCCGGAACTGGGCCGGGGCGTGTCCCCGGCCGGCGGCCAGGCGCTCCCACTTGAGGGCCTGGCCGGGGTTGGTCTTCACCCCCAAGCCTTGGGCGTACATCCGGGCCACTTGGGCCTGGGCCTCGAGGTGCCCTTGCTTGGCGGCCCGGAGAAACCACTTGAAGGCCAGGGCCAGGTTTTTCGGCCCGCCCAGGCCCTTACGAAGCATGTCCGCCGATCGATACTGGGCCTCGGCGTGTCCCTGCTCGGCCGCCGCCAGGAACCACTTCCGGGCCAGGGCGAAATTCCGGGCCACGCCCAGCCCGCCGTAGTACAGCCCGGCCAGTCTGACCTGGGCTCGGACGTGGCCTTGTTCGGCCAGCCGGGTCAGCAGCGGGATCGCGTGACGGTAATCCCTCCGTTGGCAGGCCTCCACCGCGGTCTGAAAATCGTTGGTGGCCGGGAGGGCCGACGCCGCGCCAAAGGTCACCAGCACGGCGCCCAGCTCCAGACTCGTTCCCAAGCGATTCATGTGGTTGTCCTCGTGTCGGGGCGGGCCGCCCCTCAATTCCAGTCTATCACAACACCGGATTCGGTTTTTTCGACCCGGACTCGGGTAATCGGTTATAATGACGCTCCGCCAAAGACCAGAAAACCCGGGCCTCGATGGCCCAGGGGGCCCGGAGGAAGAAAGGTGATGATCGTTCGTCGGACCATGGGACTGGTGAGCCTGGCCGCGTTTATAATCCTGGCCGGCTGTTACGAGACGGTCGTGGACCGAGTCGCCCGCTGGCACCTGACCGAAAACCGGTTCGAGACCCGGATCAAAAATAAGCTGACCTTTGACCAAATCGTCGAGCGTTACGGCCGGCCGGTCAAGATCATCCAGGGAGGAGACATCTTTGTCGGCCTGTGGCGGAGTCCATACCGATTCCTGAGCATGGAGATCCCCGGGGGGCCGGACCTCAAGTGCTGGTGCGGCCACTGGGAATACCGGTTCACTTTCCTGGCCGCCACCAAACGCGTGGTCGGTTTCCGACGCGACGAGATCAAGAAGCGGTTCTGCCTCCGCCACCGGTATCAGAAGGACCCCTGCGCCGGGTGCTGCCGGCGCCGATGAGGGTGGTTGTCGGTCCGGCCGATGGGCATGTAATCCCTTTGACGTGGTCCATCCGGCTTTGTTACCTTGATAGGCAAGGCTTACTAATTAGGATGAAATAACCAACCCGGCCAATGGAGGTCCCTCCCATGAAGAAGATGTTGGCTGCCGTGTTGATCGTTCTGCTCGGCGTTTCAGCGGCCTCGGCCCGGCGATGTTTCGTGGTCAAGACCAGCCCCCTCGACGGGGCCAAAAACGTGCCCGTCACCCTCGGTAACATCGAGGTCACCTTCAACGCCCCGGTCAAGCAGAACAGCTACTCCTTTGTCCGGACCAGGCCGGGGCGGACGCCGGACGTCATCGGCCAACCAATGTTCGTCTCGCCGAGGGTCGTCCGGCTGCCGGTGGCCCTCCAGGCAAGGACAAAATACTCGATCGGCATCAACAGCCAACGCCACCGGGGCTTCCGCCTGGCGGCCGACGCCAAGGCGAGGTGCAAACCCCACGTCATCACCTTCACCACCGGTCCCGAGACGCGCCAACTTAAGATCAGGTCCAAAAAACTTCCCCGACCGATCGACGCCTTGCCCAAGTGGCCGTCGCTGCTGAGTCCTCCGGGCGCGGGCGTCACCCTCCAGGCCCGGAACACCTTCGGCCGAATCGGCGGGGGCGGTCAGGGGGGGCGACTCGG
>JAHJDS010000028.1 GCA_018812395.1 Pseudomonadota bacterium | reverse complement strand
GCTTCTTGGCCTTGGGGACGGCGGTCGCCACGGCCGACCCCGGGCGGGGATCGGCCGCGGGCCGGGCCTTGGGCTTGGCCGCGGGCTTGGCCAAACGCGACGGATCGGGCACTTGGCCCAAGACGGCCGACAGGGGCCTCAGGACCAATCCCACCAGGTGGGGCCAGTCGCGGGCCGGGGTCGGGGCCGCCACCGGAGCCGGAGGCGGCGTCGGGGCCGGAACGGCGGCCCTGGTCACGGGCCGGGGTGGGGCGGCGGCCAGGTCGAGGGTCGTCGTCCGGGGGACCAACACCAGGCCCCCGGCCACCAGGGCGCCGGCCAGGACCAGGGAGGTCAAGGCCCATCTCCGGACCGCCCGGCGGCGAATTTTCAGCCTCACCGGCGAATGTCTGAACAGATAAGTCCGAAGGATGGCGAACAGCATCACCAGCAGGCTGAGGGGAACCAGTCCCGCCAGGGCCAGCACCACGTATTGCACGATTTCACGCCACATCGCGGTCCCTCCGGGCTAGGTGTTCAATATAATTAGCATGATTTGGTGGGGGGTGGCAAGTCGGTCATGGCCTGATGCCCACCCGGGACTCGGTCTGAAACCGCCGAAGCGACCCCTGGCGCCAAATCTATACGGTGTAAAATAATTAAGACCTGTTCACGGCCCGAAATTAGTTCGGGCTCCATCCGCCCCGCTTTTCCACTGGGTTCTGGAAATGACCTGATTTTGGTAAAGATATTGCATAAAAATACCGATAGAAACAGTAGAGGCAGAGGTTGAGCATGAACACGGAAAACATCATCGCCCCGGCCCCGGTGGCGCCCATGCCCGACCAACCCCGGCAAAGGCCGCGGCGCAAGATCAAGCGCAAGAAAGAGGCCTCGCACCTTGGCCAGAGCAAGCGCCGCCGGGACGAGGGCAGCGACGGGACCGACGGCAACAGCGACCAGGTGGACCGCTACGTGTAACCGGCGTCAACCCCCGGGGATAAGACAGCCAAGGCGCCCGATTGCCTGATCACCCGGGGTCACCCTCCACACCTGGCCTCGGGGCGAACCCCCCGGCCCGAGGCCGGGACACGATCTCCGCGGCCGTTCCAAAGCGTCCGCCGCCGCCCGTCGCTCCATTGACCTGCGGCCCGGCTATACATCCTCCCCATCATCGCCTATACTGACGGCTGACCCGCGCGCAGGTGATCTCCATGTCGAGGGGCCCGGAACCGGAACTCACGGCCACCCGGGGGGAGACAATCCTCCCCGTCGCGGTCACGCCGCGGGCCAACCGGGACGCCGTCATCGGCTGGCAGGGCGGGGCCCTCAAGGTCCTACTCAAGGCCCCGCCGGTCGAGGGCAAGGCCAACGCCGCCCTGATCAAATTCCTGGCCAAGACCTTGGGTGTTAAACGGAATCAGATCGAAATCGCGGCCGGGCGGACCTCCCGTCACAAAAAGATCAGGCTAAAGGGCTTGACCGAAGACGAAATACTGTCCCGGCTGCCGCCGGCGGATTGACCGATTAATTGATGAAGACCTGACGATATTTCTTGAAGTCGTCCATGGCGATGCCGGCGCCCATGACCACGCAGGTCAGCGGGTCCTCGGCCAGGTGGACGGTGACGCCGGTGACGTGGTTCAGCCGCCGGTCCAGGCCCATGAGCAGCGAGCCTCCGCCGGCCATGACGATGCCCTGCTCGTAGATGTCGCTCACCAGCTCGGGCGGCGTCTTTTCAAAGGCCCGGCCCACGGCCTCGACGATGGCCTCGACCGGCTCGGCAATGGCCTCGCGCACCTCGGCGTCGGAGATCCGGACGGTGCGCGGGATGCCGGTCACCAGGTCCTTGCCGGAGAACTCGGTGGCCAGGGGCTGGCTGAGTTCAAAGGCGCTGCCGATCTTGAACTTGATCTGCTCGGCGGTGGTCTCGCCGATCAGGACCTGATATTTCTTTTGAATGTAACGACCGATGGACTCATTGGTCTCGTCGCCGGCGACGCGGATGGATTCCGAGTAGGCCGTCGCCGACATGGAAATGACCGCCACCTCGGTGGTGCCGCCGCCGATGTCCACGATCATGTTTCCCCGGGGTAGATCAATGGGCAGCCCGGCCCCGATGGCCGCGGCCATGGGCTCCTCGATGAGGAAGATCTCCCGGGCGCCGGCCAGTTCGGCCGACTCGATGACGGCCCGCTTCTCGACCTGGGTGATGCCCGTCGGGACGCCGATCAGGAGGCGGGGCTTGATCAGCCGTGAGGATTTGAGCACCCGGGACAGAAAGGACTTGATCATCACCCGGGTCACGTCGAAGTCGGCGATGACGCCGTCCTTGAGGGGCCTGATGGTGATGATCTTGTGTGGCGTCCGGCCCAGGAAGGCCTTGGCCTCGTGACCCACGGCCACGGGCCGGCCGTTGTCCCGGGACAAGGCGACCACCGACGGTTCGTTGAGCACGATGCCCTGGCGCTTGTGGTAGATCAGGGTGTTGGCCGTGCCCAGGTCCATGGCCAGGTCCTTGGAGGTCCAGGCCAGCAGCTTGTCGAGGAACATGCCCTTCCTCCTCGCCGGCTGTCGAAACGGCCTCCCCGGCCTATTCGACGAGCGCTCGGTAAAAAAAGAGGTTTTCCCCAGCACGTCACTTCCCCCGCGGGCGGCGCCATGGGCCAGACATCCCTGTCCCCGCCCGCCCGTTTTCAGCCGCCGCCTATGTCTCGACCACCCGGTGGTGCTCCAGGGTCGAGGCCAGGCGGTGGCCGGCCAACCACAAGCCGTTGACCTCGTCGTCATGCCATGGGATCGACCGAGGGGTCGCGCCGGCGAAGCCCATGGCCCCGACCAGACGGCCGAAATCGGCCACCGGCACCCCGATAAAGCAGTTGAAGCCGCCAAAGGGGTCCCGGGGCGTAAACACGTACGAGCGCTGACCCGAGGCCTTGATGCGGGGCAGCACCAGGGGGCGCTTCTCCCTCATCAGCCAGCCCATCAGGCCCTGACTGACCGGGTAGGTCTTGGGAATCAAGTGCTTGCCGGCCGGGCCCTCGATGGCCTCGATGCCGTACTTCTGTTGATGCTTGTCGAACAGGCACAGAAAGGCGCTCTCGGTGCCGGTGAACCCGAGTCCCGAGGCCAGCACGCCGCGGCAGTAGGGCAGCTTGTCCCGGAACCGGAGGGAGAGGTTCTCGATCTCGTACAAAAAGTCCACCAGGGCGGCGTAACGCCGCTCCCGGTCCCGCACCCGGTAGAAGCGGAGGGTGTGCCCCACGACCACGGCCAGATCGGCCAGAATTTTCTGGGCCTTGTCGGTAAAGACGAAGGTGTGCTTGCTGTCCACGGCCAGGACGCCCCGGCCGTCCTGGATGGGGACGGCCATGAAGCTCTTGATCGTTTCGTCGGCGGCGTAATACATCAACGACCGGGTGTCCCGGTCGAACTGGGTGGCGTGGACGGGTTTGTCGTGTTTGGCCACCCAGCCGATGAGCCCCTCGCCCAGGCCGATTCTCGCCCCGGGGATGACGTTCTTGCTCAGGCTGTGCCAGGCCGCCAGATCCAGGGACTCCCCCTGGTCGTCGAGGATAAACAGGGCCGCGGTAAAGGCGTCGGTGACGTTGCTGACCAGCTTGATCAGGTCGTCCAGATCAGGGGAGGGGTGAGGGGACGACCCGTCAGGCGGCTCAACTCCAGGTTTGAATGAATCGGTCAAAGGAGCGGTCATAGGTTTGTTCCGCAGCCTCGGTAAAGAAGCAGGCCGGAAGTTGTCCGGCGCGGCGGTGATAGGCCACGCACTGGCAGCACAGGCCCTTGCGGCCGCACGGTTCATAGGAACAGTTGCAGGCCTCCAGGTTGGCTTCGAGATTGGGACAGGCTTCTCGCCTTTTTGTGGTCATGGCCGGCGATCCGTCTCCTGGCCAGGGGCGTTCGATCGGCCGTCCGGGGATCGCGCCGGGGCGGAATCGACCCGACGACCGCACATGGACCCGGACAAGCACCCCCCCCTGCGATACGCGTCCCCTCCGGCCGGCCTTTCCCCGGGCGTGGCCGGTGACGGAATTCCCCGGGCGTTACCGACCGGGCATTTACCCTCATTACGCACTACCTGGGGGCAACTTATCGCCGACAATACAATATTTTGTGTTTTGTGTCAAGCTAAATTCCGGAGCGATCCCCGGTCCCCAGAAAAAAACTTGACCTCTCTACCCGATGCGTATATACGTAATTACTTTACGGGACCTGAAAAAATACACCGGGACGAGACGTCCCGCTGGACTCCTTGCTCCGGCGGCCCCCAAGGCCCCCCCGGGGCTTGAAACCCACAAGGAGGACCGATGCGACGATACGAAACCGTCTTTATCGTCCACCCGGACCTTAATGAAGAAGAGACCAAGGCCGCGGTGGACCGCTACCGTCAAATCCTGGAACAGCAGCAGGCCCTCGTGGTCAAGGTCGACGTCTGGGGTCGCCGGTCGCTGGCCTACTTGATCCGCAAGCAGTCCAAGGGGGTCTACGTCCTGTTCGAGTACGGGGCCGACCCCGAGGCGGTGTTCGAGCTGGAGCGTAACTTCAAGATCGACGAACAGATCCTTCGGTTCTTGACCGTGCTTGTGAGCGACAAATTCGATCCCCAGCCCGCGGTGGAGGAGGCGCCGGCCGCCCAGGACGAGCCGGCACAATCCCCGTCCGAGCCGGCCGGGTCCGGGACAGAGGCCCCGGTCGAAGAGAAGTCGGAAGAAGCCGCGGACACCCCGGCCCAGGCGGAACCGGACCAGATGGCACCGGAGGCCCCCGAGCCCCGGGAAAAATCGTAAGGGAGACAGCGCGTGGCGAACATTCGGAAAAAACGCCGCAGTTACCATCGCCGGAAGGTCTGCCGTTTCTGCGCCGACGGTACGATGGTCATCGATTATAAGGACTACCGCACCCTGAGGTACTTCACCACCGAACGGGGCAAGATCATCCCCCGCCGCATCTCCGGCAACTGCGCCAAACACCAGCGGGAGTTGACCACGGCCATCAAACGGGCGCGCCTGCTGGCCCTGTTGCCCTTTACGGCCACCCAAAACCCGTAGGCCGGTGAGGTCCGGGAGCGGCCCGGCGGGCCCGTGGCGCGACCCGGGACACCGCCGGCTTCGGCCCGGAGGGCGGGAGTCAAACTAAACGGCCCGCGGACCGGCCGGCATTTGTCAGGAGGGATGAGGTGAAAGTCATCCTCAAAGAAGAAGTGGACAATCTGGGGACGGTGGGCGACGTGGTGGACGTGGCCCGCGGTTACGCCCGCAACTTTCTTTTGCCCCAGGGCCTGGCCCTCGAGGCCACGGCGCACAACATCGGCTCGCTGGACAAGAAGAGAAGGCTGCACGCCGAGAAGACGGCCCAGGACCTCGAGGCGGCCCGGGTGGTCGCCGACACCCTGGACGGCGTCGTGCTCGAGTTCGTGATGAAGGCCGGCGAGACGGGCAAGCTCTACGGCTCGGTGACCAACATGGACCTGGCCGGCGCCCTGGCCGACCAGGCCTTTGACATCGAGCGCAAGCAGATCCTGCTCCGGGAACCGATCAAACGCCTGGGCCGGGTGGACGTTCCGATCAAGCTGCATCGCGACCTGACGGTGTCGGTCACCGTCGCCGTCATTGGGGATGGCGAGCCCGAGGTCGAAATCCCGATCGAGGCCGAGGCCGCCCCGGCGCCGGCCGAGCAACCGATGACCGCGGAGTCCCCGAAGGAATAGTCGCGGCCGTCCCGGCGGCGACCGAGACCCCCGGGCGAGGCGAGCGTGAGCGTCAAGGCCGAAAAAAGCCCCGAGGGCCGGATACCCCCCCAGGACGTCGAGGCCGAGCAGGCGGTCCTGGGCGCGGTCCTGATCTCGCCCGAGGCGGCGGCCGAGGTGCTCGAGGGCCTGACCGAGGCCGATTTCTACCGCCCGGCCCACCGGCACATCTTCAGCGCCATGGCCGAACTGTTCGAGCGCGGCGAGGCCATCGACCTGGTCACCGTTCGGGGCCTGCTCCAGGGCCGGGACCAATTGGACCAGGTCGGCGGGTCGGCCTATCTGACCCAGCTCTCCGACACCGTGTTCAGCGCGGCCAACGTCTCGGCCTACATCGGGGCGGTCCACTCCCGGTCCGTGGTCAGGCAGCTCCTGGCCCGGTCCGAGCAGATCGCCGCCCAGTGCTACACCCACGCCGGCGAGGTGGACGAACTCCTGGACCGGGCCGAGCAGGCCGTGTTCGAGATCGCCGACAAGAAGGCCGCCAAGTCGCTGTATCCCCTCAAGGACGTGGTCCACGCCTCGGTCCAATACCTGGAGCGGCTCTACGAACAGGAGGAGCCGGTCACCGGCGTGCCGTCCGGGTTCGTTGACCTCGACGAACTGACCACCGGATTTCACCCCTCCGACTTGATCGTCGTCGCCGGCCGGCCGTCCATGGGCAAGACGGCCTTCGCCCTGAGCGTGTCCCTCAACGCCGCCTTCAAGGACCAGCGGCCGGTGGCCCTCTTCTCCCTGGAAATGAGTAAGGAGCAACTGGCCCTCCGGCTCATCTCGGCCGAGTCCGGCCTGGACGCCAAGAGACTGCGCAAGGGGACCATCACCGAACAGGATTTCAAGAAGATCCTCGACGCCTCGGGCAGGCTTTACGAGGCGCCGATCTTCATCGACGAGACCCCGGCCCTGACGCCGCTCCACATGCGGGCCAAGGCCCGCCGGCTCAAGGCCAGGCACGGCCTGGGCCTGGTGGTGGTCGACTATCTGCAGTTGATGCGCGGCGGGATCCGGACGGACAACCGGGTCCAGGAGATCTCCGAGATATCGCGGTCCCTCAAGGAACTGGCCCGGGAGTTGAAGGTGCCGGTCATCGCCCTGTCGCAGCTCAATCGGGAGATCGAACGGCGCGACGACAAGCGGCCCCGACTGTCCGACCTACGGGAGTCCGGGGCCATCGAGCAGGACGCCGACCTGATCATGTTCATCTACCGGGACGAGGTCTACCACCCGGACAGCTCGCCCTTTGCCGGCACCGCCGAGATCATCGTCGGCAAACAGCGCAACGGCCCGACCGGCGATTTCTGGCTCATGTTCGAGAAGGAGAGCACCCGGTTCAAGAACCTGGACCGGGAGGCCCAGAGGGAACTGCGGGACATGCGCCGCTCCCGCGGCCGCCGCTTCGCCAAAAAGGACCAGGCCGAGGGCTGACCCAGGGCCGCGGCGGGCCGGACGCCCCGCCTCGCGGCCACGGATTCTTCCTCAAATAAATTGATTGACCGCCGCGTGGCGGGATGACCCGCTCCGGGATCAGTTTCGGGCGTCGTTGGGCGGGCCTTCGGCCTCGATCTTTTCTTGCAAATACCTGGCCTGGTGGGCGAACCGCTGGTCCTCCCGGAGCTGCCGCTCGATTCGCCGGACCGAGTGCATGACCGTGGCGTGCTCCCGGCCAAAGGCCTCTCCGATGGCGGCGAACGACATCTCGGTGTAGCGCCGGGTGAAGTACATCGCCAGGTTGCGGGGCACCACGATCCGCTTGTAGCGGCTCTTGGACACCAGTTCGGACTCGGTCAGGCGAAAGGTCCGGCAGACCACCCGCTTGACGGTCTCGACGTCCGGCGCCACCCCCTGGCCGCAGATTTGGTTCAGCACCTCGCGGGCCAGGTCCAGATCGACGGGCCGCCCCTGGAAATCGGCCTGGGCCGCCAGGGAGACGACCACCGCCTCGAGCTGGCGGACGTCCCCCCTGGTTCCCCGGGCCAGTTCGGACACCACGGCGTCGGGCAGATCGAGACCGGCCCGCCGGGCCTTGTGGCTCAAAATCTTGCCCCGGGTGGCCTCGTCGGGCGGGTCGATGGAGATGACCACCCCGCCGCTGAAGCGGGAGGTCAACTCGCCCTCGAGCTTGGGGATATCCCGCGGCGGCCTCGACGAGGTGACCACGATCCGCTTGTCGGCGTTGACTAGGGCGTCGAGGGTGTAGGCCAGTTCGGCCTGGATCTTGGGCTTGCCCGCCAGGAAGGTCACCCCCTCGAGCAAAAGCACGTCGCAGGCGTGGCGGTACTTGTCCTTGAACTCGTCGATCAGGCCCTGTTTGAGGGCGATGACCATCTCGTTGGTGAAGTCCTCGGCCGTGGTGTAGCAGACCCGGACGCCGTTGCCTTGCCGCAGCAAGTGGTTGCCCACCGCCTGGGTGAGGTGGCTCTTGCCCAGACCCGTCCCGGCGGTCAGACACATCACGTTGGCGTAAAACCCGCCGTCCTGGCGGGCGATGGCCCGGGAGGCGGCGTAGGCCATCTCGTTGCCCCGGCCGGTGATGAACTCATGGAAGGTGAAGCGGGGATTGAGGGGGATCACCGACCCGCCCAGACGGGGCAGGGGGAGTTGAACCGGGCCGGGCGCCTGGTCCGGGTCGACCCCGGCCTCCCTTGGTTCTTCGGCCGATGTCGGCGGGGCGGGGGCGGCCCGGTCCT
>JAHJDS010000239.1 GCA_018812395.1 Pseudomonadota bacterium | reverse complement strand
TCAGCGGCCGGGTCAGCATCCGGACGGTGGGCACCAGCTCCCGGGCCCGCCTCGGATCGCGGTAGAGATTGAGCGTCGCCTCCAGGCCGGCCAGGGTCATCTTGTCCACCCGGACCGCCCGGTGCAGGGGATTCTTCTTGATCTGGTCCAGGTACTCGCGCCGGCCGAGAATGATTCCCGCCTGGGGGCCCCCCAGCAGCTTGTCGCCGCTGAAGGTCACCAGGTCCACCCCGGCCTCCAGGCACGAGGTGACCGTCGGCTCCCGGCCGACGCCAAAGGGGCCGAAGTCGACCAGCGTGCCGCTGCCCAGGTCCTCCATGACCGGCAGACCGTGCCGGCCGCCGATCTCGACCAGGGTCGGCAGGTCCACCTCGGCCGTGAATCCGATCACGGCGAAGTTCGAGGTGTGGACCTTTAGTAACAGGGCCGTGTTCTCGGTGATGGCCCGTTCGTAGTCATAAGGGTGGGTCTTGTTGGTGGCGCCGACCTCGACCAGGGTCGCCCCGGAGCGGGCCATGACGTCGGGGATCCGGAAAGACCCGCCGATCTCGACCAGTTGGCCCCGGCTGACGATCACCTCCCGGCCAGCGGCCAGGGTCTGGAGCGACAGGAAGACCGCCGCGGCGTTGTTGTTGACCACCAGGGCGCTCTCCGCCCCGGTAAGCCCGGTGAGCAGGTCCTCGACCAGGGCGTAGCGCGAGCCGCGTTTGCCCAGCGCCAGGTCGAACTCGAGGTTGGAGTAGTGCCGGGCCGCCCGGACCACGGCCTCGATGGCCGTCTCGGCCAGGACCGACCGGCCCAGGTTGGTGTGGACGACCACGCCGGTGGCGTTGACCAGCCTTCTGAGGCGCGGCCGGACCGCCCGGGACGTCTCCGCCTGGACCAGATCGACGATGGCCGCCGGGTCGGGCGCGCCCTGTTCGTGTTCGATAATCTGTTGTCTGACGTGGTCAAGCACCCGGCGCACGGCCTCGACGACCACCGGTCGGGTGTATTCCTCGACCAGGCGGGCCACGACCGGGTCACGCAAAAGGTCGTCCACGGCCGGAATGCGACGAAGTTCCTCCGAGCGATCCACCGCTCACCTCCCTTGGGGAGAAGGATTCAGGTGGCCTATGGTAGCCCGGAAGGTGGGGGGTTGTAAAGTCAGTCGCCGCTGGCCCGCATTACCAGAGATGGGAGGGCATCAACACCCCAGTTCGGCCAAGCGCTCCCGGGCGAAGTCCAGACCCGGGTCCAGCTCCAGGGCCGACTCGAGCATCTGCCGGGCCTCGGCCACGCGCCCCAGCCGGGCCAGGTTGACCCCGATGTTGGCGTAGTCCATGGCCGAGCCGTGGTCGAGTCGGATCGCCCGGGCGAAGGATTCGATGGCCGCCTGGTAGAGCCCCAGCTTGAACAAACAGACGCCCTCCTGCTGCCAGACCTCGATCTGGGTCGGATCGAGCTTCTTGGCCCGGGCCAGGACGTCCACCGCGTCCTTGTAGCGTCCCATCTCCCTGAGACACACCGCCCGCTGGACCAGGATCGCCGCCAGCTCGTCGTCGGCGGGCAGGCGCGCCTCGGCCAGATCGAGCCGCCCCAGGGCCGTCTCGTAATCGCCCAGTTGAATCAGGGTCAGACCCTCGAAAAACGGCAGATAGACCGTGTCCGGGTAGGCCGCTTGCCAATCGCGCAGCAGGCCCAGGGCCCTCTGGGGCAAGTCGCCCTGGACCAACAGCCGGCCGGCGTGAAACGGGGCCGAGGTGTCAAAGGTCCGGTCCGAGAAGTGGGCCCCGGGGACGATGACGTAGACCGACGGCACCTGGAGCACCGGGTGGGTGACCTCGACCACGTAGACGTTGAGGTCCAGGCGGGCCAAAGCGGCCACGCCCCGCTCGATTTCGAGGCGCAGATTGTCGTCACTGATGTCGGGCAGATCGGACAGGGCCACCGCGCCGTCGGCCTCGAGCACGTAGTCGGCCTCGTCGAGCGAATCAAACTTGGGCAGGGCGCTGACCACGTACTCGGTCTTGCGGTTGAAGTCCCCGGCCAACTGGGCGATCTCGGTCAGGGCCCGGATCAGGGCCTTGGCCGGGCTGGTGGCCGTGCCCGAGGTGTAGACGATCTCGCTCTGGTGCGGAAAGGTCGAGGGGTCCCAGGCGATGGCCCCCACCGAGGGGATGCCCGTGTCCAGCGAATAGTCCCGCAGTCTGACCTGAATCCCCTGGGCAACGAACTTGGCCAGGAGTTCCGAGGCCACCGGGTCGGTGATCGAGTCCGAATCAATCCCCGGTGTGGACAGCCTCTCCCGCCAGGTCAGGGCCGAGACGTGGCGCTCGACGACCTCGCACAGGGCCTGCAACACTGCCTCCTCGAGGCAGTTGCCGGCCGCGGGGCCGTTGAACTCGTTGATGGCGTAGAACCAGAACAGGGGGATCAACTCGGTCCGGCCGGTGGTCAGGCACGTCGCCTCGGTCCAGGCCAGCGGCATGTCGGCCAGGAATTTTTCAGCCCGGTCCCGGTCGGCCAAAGGGTGGTGAACCGCCTTGCACATCTCCACCAAAGGCATGGTCGGTCCGTCCAGGTCGACGGCCCTGGCCTGGCCGAATTGGCCGGCCTTCAGAAAATGGAAGAACGAAAAACGCTCGGCCAGCTCCATCAAGGCACTGGCCTTGGCCTGATCCGGCGTGGCCCCCTTGCCCATTTGCTTGGGCGTACCGGTGTACAGGGTCGCCCCGGGGGCGCACATGCTGACGTAGACCGGGATGTCCAGCCGCCCGGAATCGATGCGGCGGACCTCCTCCAAAATGGGCTGGTCCAGCTTGTCGAAGCGTCCCATGACCCAGGCCACGGTCTCGGTCGGCCCGCGGACCTTGTCCTGATCGAGGGTGTATTTTTTTTGGATGTCGCCGAGGGTGATGCCTTTGGTCATTTATTCCATCGTTTTAGTGGTGTTTGCGGCCG
>JAHJDS010000238.1 GCA_018812395.1 Pseudomonadota bacterium | reverse complement strand
GACCACCTCGGGCAACTGCTCGGCCACGAGCACGGTCAGCCCCTCGACCAGGGACGCCTCTCGGCCGTTTTCCCGGGGCACGATCAGGCCGGCCAGGTCGTTGTCCCGGGCGGCCAGGGCGATGGGCAGCACCCCCCGCACCGGTTTGAGCCGGCCGTCCAAGGACAGCTCGCCCAGGAACAGGTATTTCCCCAGATCATCGGCCGGGACCATCCCCGAGGCGGCCAAGAGCCCCATGGCCACGGGCAGGTCAAAGGCCGAGCCCTCCTTTCGCACGTCGGCCGGGGCCAGGTTGACCGTGATCCGCTTGGCCGGGTAGGGGTAGCCCGAATTCTTGAGGGCCGCCCTGACCCGGTCCTTGCTCTCCTTGACCGCGTTGTCCGGGAGTCCGACCGTGGTGAACCCGGGCAGGCCGGCCGAGAGATCGACCTCGACCTCGACCAGGTAGGCGTCCACGCCCAGAACGGCGCCGGAGATCACTTTGGCCAGCATTTCCCGGGTCCGCCTTTTTACTGCGGGGTTTATCCCGCGAAGCCTTGGTTAAGACCCTTTTTCAAAAAGTCCCGCTTGGGTGTCGTCGTCTTCGACCGAGGACGCTGGTTCAGGATCGGCGGCCTCGTCCGGGACCCTGGCCGGAGGGGACGGGGGGACCGGCGGCGCGGGGTCGGGACCGATGTAGAAAAACCGCTCCATCAGGTTGTTGTAGGGCGACCAGTGGCCCTCCTGGCCGCCGTGGTGCCTCAAGAATTGACCACGGGCGTCGATCTTGGCGTCCAGGTCGTCCAGGTGGTGGAGCAGCATCGCCTCGAGGGTGGCCGGCCTTACCGGCGAACCGAACTCGGGCGAGCCGTGGTGACTGAGGATGAGGTGGAGAATCATGCGGCGCAGTTCGTCGGACACCTCGGGCAGGGTCCGGCACTTGTCCTCGACCAGGTTGGCCCCCAACACGATGTGGCCCACCAGCCGCCCGGCGTCCGAGTAATCGATCTTGAGTTCGTAGTCGAATTCCTCGACCTTGCCCACGTCGTGCAGCAAGGCGCCGGTCAGCAGCAGCCCGGCGTTGGCCTCCGCGTAATGCCCGGCCGCGAGAAGACACATCCGGCCCACGGACAGGGTATGCTCCAACAGGCCGCCCAGGTGGGCGTGGTGGAAGCGCTTGGCCGCCGGGGCCAGACAAAAATTTTTCGCAAAATCGGCGTCGCCGAACACGGCCATCAAAATGGCCTGCAACTCCGGCTGAGCCACCCGACCGATCAAGCCCTCGAAATCGCGCCACATGGCCTCTTGGTCAAGGGAGGACGCGGGCAGGAAGTCGGCCGGGTCGATCTCGTCGGCGGGCACCAGGCGGGCGTTGGCGACGATGATCTGGGTCTGACCCTGATAGACGCTGGTTCGGCCCGTGACCTCGACGACTTGGTCCGCGTCCAGGGCCTGGTTCATGGCCTCGGCCAGGTCCCAGACCCGGGCCTCGACCGTGCCGGTCTTATCACCGAGGGTCAGGGCCAGGTAAGGATTGCCGTTGCGGGTGGTCAGCAGGTTCTTGGCCGCGACCACGAATCGGCCCGTCACCTCGACGTCCGGCCCCAGGGCCCCGAGGTCGGCCACGCGGACCGGGCGGCTCACGACCCACCTCCCCTTTCGGACCGCAGGCGGTCCCACAGCCGCCGGGCCACGTCGCCCAGATCGGCCCCCACCGGGTCGACCTCGAACCAGTGGGTCACGGCCCGGCGGAGCATGGCGTTGATCATCGGCTCGGCCCCGCCCCGGAGGTCGGTCCGCAGGCCGACCACCGGCACGCCCCGGGCATAGCAGTAGCCGCACTCGAAGGCCGTGCCCGCGTCGGCGTCCGGGCCGTCGAGCACGGCCACCACCGCCTGGGCCCGGTCGAGGTCATCCAAACAGCGGCGGAAGATGGCCTCCGGCTGGGCGGCGTGATCCAGGTCGTGGTCCGCCTCCTGGGGCAGGATGACCGTCCCCCCCAAACTCTCCAGGGCCGCGGCCAACTCCCGGTTGAACCGCCGCTCGGCCAGGGTGAACAAAGGTCCGGCCAGGTAGATCCGCGTCAAAGGATGTTGTCCTGTAAATATTTCAACCCGTTATGGAAGATTTGAACCCCCGGGCCGGGACCCTGGGGCAGGGGCTCACCGGCCCGCAGCAGTTCCTCTCGCCGCCGGGTCCAGGTGGGGTGGTTGGTCCAGTGCAGGTGGGCCTCGGGGTGGGGCATCAGGCCGAAGACCTTGCCGCTCGGATCGCAGATCCCGGCGATGTCGTGGAGCGACCCGTTGGGGTTTTGGGGCCACTGCCCGTTGGCCGGCCGCCCGTCCTGGTCGGCGTAGCGGACCGCGGCCAGGTTTTCCGCCTCGATTCTCCTTAAAACTCCTTCCGGGGCGAAGAACTTGCCCTCGCCGTGGCGGACGGGCGCCTCGAGCGTGTCCAGGCCCCGGGTGAACACGCAGGGGCTGTCCGGCTCGATCCGCAGCCTGACCCACCGGTCCTGGAAGTTGCCGCAGTCATTGGCGATCAGGGCCACCCGGCGGCTCCGGTATTCATTGTCGAACCCAGGTAAAAGCCCCAGGTTGACCATCACCTGAAAGCCGTTGCAGATGCCGATGATCAGTTTGCCGTCGTCGATGAATTTGGTCAGACTGCCGCCCAGGCCCGTGGCCAGCCGGTTGGCCAGGACCACCCCGGCGCCGTGATCGTCGGCGTAGGCGAAACCGCCGATCAGGGCCAACAGATGGAAGTCGTCCAGTTTGACCTGACCGCCGACCAATAAGTTGACGTGGACCGGGATGACCTCGGCCCCGGCCAGTTCCAGGGCGGCGGCGGTCTCGGAGTCGCAGTTGAGGCCGTAGCCGGTCAGCACCAGGGCCCGGGGTTTTTCGCTACCGCTCACACCAGGCCCCCGAACCTGGCCCGGAAGGACCCGACCAACTCGTCCACGGAGGCTGAGACGATCTCGAGGTTGCGGGCGTTGATCCTGAGGATCCGGTCAACGGTGACCACGCCGACCCAGCGGGCCTCGACATCGTCCATCAGGACCAGCAGATCGTCCTCGAGGTCGGGATTGACGGTGACGATGAACCGTCCCGCGGACTCGGAGTACAAGATCTGCTCGGTGGTCAGCTTTTCCGCGCCGGGCACGGCGTCCAGGTTGACGCTCAGCCCCAGATCCCCGGCCAGGGCCACCAGGGCCAGGTGCACGCCCAGGCCGCCGCGGTACACGCCGTGGACCGAGCTGAACAGCCGCGCTCTGATCCCGATCTCGATGAATCGGTAGGCGGCCCGGACCTCGTCCAGCCTGACTTGGGGCACGTTCAGCCCGATTTCGCCCCGGCGGTCATAGAATTCGGAGCCGCCCAGCTCGTTGCGGGTCGGACCGACGACGTAGACCGCGTCGCCGGGGACCTTGGCCTCCATGGTCTGGCACAGTGAGATGTCCTCGACCGTGGCCACGGCGGTGAACTGGATCGTCGGCGGGCCGGACACCCGACGGAAATTCCCGGCGTCATCGGGCAGGTTGCCGTCGATGTACATCGAGTCCTTGCCCGAGAGCAGCGGAATCTCGAGGCCCAGGCACATGTCCCGCAAGGCCCGGTTGGACCGGACCAGTTGGGCGGCCTTGTACTTGCCGTCGGGTATTCGGTCCGGGTCATAGGTGATTTCCGGCCAGCAGAAGTTGTCCAGGCCGCCCAGTTCGTCCCTCCGTCCGCCCACGGACAACACCCGTCGCACGGCCTCGTCAATGGTCGCCGCGGTCATGTGATAGGTGTCGATGGCCGAGTAAAACGGCAGGGCCGCCTGGGCGACGGCCAGGCCCCGCTCACTGCCGAGCAGGGGCCGGATGACCGCCCCGTCCGAGGGCCCCAGGCCCTGGGGGCCGACCAGGGGCTTGATGACCGAACTCCCCTGGACCTCGTGGTCGTACTGCCGGGCGATCCAGGACCGGTCGCAGATGTTGGGCCGGCCGAGCATTTCCAGCAGCAACTCCTTCTGGTCGGCCTCGGCCCCCAGGTCCGGCTCGGCCAGGCCCCGGGCCCGGGGGCTGGTCCACTCGGCCTCGAACTCCCACTGGGGAAAGGCCTCGGTCAGCAGCGTCAGGTCCACGTAGGCGCAGGTTTGGCCCTGGTACTTGATGTGGAGCAGGCCGGTGTCGACGTAGCGGCCGATTGTCGTGGCCTCGACGTCGTGGAGCCGGGCCAGGTCCATGAACCGCTCGAGATTTTGATGGGGCACGGCCACGGTCATCCGCTCCTGGGACTCGGAGACCCAGATCTCCCAGGGGTCCAGGCCGGCGTACTTGAGCGGCACCTTATCGAGGTCGACCTCGGCCCCGCCGCCCATGAGGGCCGACTCGCCGATGGAGCTGGACAGCCCGCCCCCGCCGTTGTCGGTGATAAAGGAGATCAATTCCTCGTCGCGGGCGGCGAGCAGGAAGTCGTGCATCTTCTTCTGGGTGTAAGGGTCGCCGATCTGGACGTGGCCGGCCGGGGTGTGCTCGGAGAAGCCTTCCGAGGCGGCGGTCACGCCGTGGATGCCGTCCTTGCCCACCCGGCCGCCGGTCATGACGATCAGGTCGTCGGGCCGGGGTTTCTTGAGGTGGGCCGGTTTGTCCCCGATCATCCGGGGCATGATCCCGAGGGCGGTGACGAACACCAGACACTTGCCCAGGTAGTCGGGGTGAAACACCAGCGAGCCGAAGGGCGTGGGGATGCCCGACTTGTTGCCGCCGTCCTTGACGCCCTCGATGACCCCGTCCAACAGACGCCGGGGATGGAGTCGGGGCCTGAGCGTGCCGGCGTAGTCGCGCGGGGCGACGTGAAAGCCGTAGAGGCCCATGATCAGCTTGGACCCCAGCCCCGTGCCCATCGGGTCGCGGTACACGCCGACGATGCCGGTGATGGCCCCGCCATAGGCCTCCATGTTGGACGGCGAGTTGTGGGTCTCGGCGGTGATGGTGTACAGATGCTCCTCGTCGAACCGGGCCGCGCCGGCGTTGTCCCACAGGACCGAGACCACCCACGGCTTTTTTTCCTGAATCTCGAGGGTGGGACGTTCGATGTACGTCTTGAACAGGCTGTCGATGACTTCCCGGTGACCGGTCTCGGGCTCGGAGTAGAAGAACTTTCCCCGGAAGGTGTTGTGATTGCAATGATCGCTCCGGGCCTGGGAGATGTACTCCAGTTCGACGTCGGTCGGCTCGGCCAGCCCGACCGCTCGCCGCTTGCCTTGGACCTCGTCCCGAAGAAAATATTGCCGGATGACCGGGATGTCGCGGGGGTTCAGGGCCAGGTTGCGCTCGGCCGAGAGTGTTTCCAGGGTCTTGTCCGAGTCCGGACTGAATGTGGCCGTGGTCGGCTCATGGGCCAGTTCGACGCGCGGGACGATGAAGCCGATGCCGGTTTTGGGGTCCCAGTCCTCGCTCCGGAAGACGCGCCACTGCTGGATGATGTCGTTGGCCAGGATCTCGGCGGCCAGCCCCTCGGCGTCGGCGGCGGTGACGCCGGGGCCGGACAGGGCGTATTGCTTGGAGGCGTATACGGCTCCCTCGGGCGGGAAGGCGATCCGGAGGTAGTCCTCGATGGCCTCGACGGCCGTGGCCCCGGGGTTGTCCCGGACGCCGGGCCGGAGGCCGACCCAGAGCAGGACGTCGAAGTCCCGGGCCAGGGGGTCATAGGACCCGACCTGAAACACGGAGTTGACAAAAACGCGCTTGATCGCCTCGAATTGATTGTCGGTCAACTCGGCGTCCAGGACCAGGGTGTGGATGACCCGGACGTCGTCGAGTTCGATCCCCAGGTAGTCCTTGGCCCGACGGACGACGCCCCGCCCCTCGGCGTCGGGGAGTTCGGGCTTGAGGGCGATTTCGAGGCGCTGGGGCATCGGGCCTCCCCGAGAGATAGGGGCGACGTGATGGTAACCCATCGCCGCTTTAGGGTCAAGACGAGTCTGGCGGACGGGCGTTCCTTGACAGCCGGTGTGGCCGTGCTTATTTTTTCAATGGATTAGTGGTTGGGGGCCGGGGCATTTTTTTGCTGGCCCTGGAGTCCCAGAAGTGCTAGCCTTAACAGCTTGAAGAGAATCCGGCTGGGGAGGGGCCGACGGATGGTCCACGCCCGGCCGGGCCGAAAGAAAAACGGGGCGTCCGACCCGGGACCGAGTGGGCGCCGTTGGAACGCGGGCGCAGTCGACGGTTCGTTTCCCACGGCAGAGAATCCAGATGAGCATCCGCAGGCTCCTGTTACTCGCGTTCTTTTTGTTGATGGCGGTCATTTTCGCCCGCCACTTCGCCCATCGGGCCAAATTCGGCCACTACGCCCCTCGGCCGAAGCGAACCATGATCGCCCAGGTCCGGACCGACCCGACGGCGGCCCGCACCCGGCCCCGGCCGGACCGCCGGGTGTCGCCCTCGGTGTCCGATCGATCCGGGGCCCAAGGGTGTTGACGGAATCTCCCCGACCAGGCCCCGTCGCGGGGTCGGGTCGGGTTTTGACACGGGGGATGAAAGGAAAAAAATGGCTCGGGTAACCATCGAGGACTGCCTCAAGGAAATGAGTAACCGCTTCGCCCTGGTCCACATGGCCGGACAGCGGGTCAGGCAACTCCGCCGGGGGGCGACGCCGCGGACCAACAGAAAGAACAAGGACGTGGTCATCGCCTTGCGGGAAATCGCCGCCGGCAAGGTGACGGTCGTGCCCCCGGAGGCAGATGAGGCCGAGCAGGGCGACCGCTCCTGATGTAACCTCGCCGGAGACGAACCGTGGCCCGTAACCACCTGCCGGGCGTCCTCAAGAAACGCTCCCTGTTGAACGATCCCAAGGCGGCGCCGGCCGAGATGACCGCCTTGGCCGAGTCCCTGGCCACGGCCGAGTTTCTCTCGGACGCGGTCGACTTTTACCGAAAGGCCGGCCATGAGCCGGGACTCAGGTCCGTGCTCGAACGGGCCGTGGACGACGGCGACTGCTTCCTGGTAGGAAAGATCGAAAAGGCCCTGGGCGCGCCTCTGGAAAGAGAGGTCTGGCGGCGAGTGGCCGCCCAGGCCAAGGCCCTGGGCAAGGACGGCTTCGCCGCCCAGGCCGCGGGCCGCATCGAAGCAATCGAGACCGATGAATAAACGGTGCTACTACGAAATCCTCCAGGTCAGCCGCGACGCCGACCAGGGGATCATCAAGAAGGCCTACCGCCAACTGGCCCTGCAATATCACCCTGACCGCAACCCCGGTGATGCACAGGCCGAGGATCGGTTCAAGGAGGCGGCCGAGGCCTACGAGGTGCTCCGTGATCCGGAAAAGAGGCAGGTCTACGACCGCTACGGCCACGACGGCCTGGCCGGGCAGGGCTTCTCTGGTTTCAGCAGCTTCGAGGACATCTTTTCCAGTTTTTCCAATATCTTCGAGGAGTTTTTCGGTTTCGGCGGCCGCCGGACCTCGCCCCACGAACCCCTGCGCGGCGCGGACCTGAGGTATGACCTGTCCGTCACGTACGAAGAGGCGTCTTGCGGCAAGGAGACCGAACTGACCCTGAGGCGCAACCTGACCTGCCGGACCTGCGGCGGCGATGGCGCCGCGCCGGGGGCCCAGCTCGAGACCTGCGCCACCTGCAAGGGCGTCGGCCACGTCGTCCGCCAGCAGGGCTGGTTCAAGCTGAGCACGACCTGCCCCGCCTGCGGCGGCCAGGGCCGGGTCATCGGCCACCCGTGCCTTGATTGCGGCGGCCAGGGACTGGTGGAAGCGGAGCGGAGGGTCTCGGTCCGCGTCCCGGCCGGGGTGGATCACGGCTCGCGCCTGAGGCTCCGGGGCGAGGGCGAAGGGGGCCTTCGCGGCGGACCGCCCGGCGATTTGTACGTGGTCATTCACCTCGAGCCCCATCATTTCTTCCAGCGCGAGGGCGACGACGTCTACTGCCAGGTCAGCGTCAGCATGGCCCAGGCCGCCCTGGGAGACAAGATCGACGTCCCCACCCTGGGGGACGGCCGCCGGGTGAGCATCCCCCGGGGCACCCAGTCCGGAGATCTGGTGCGCCTGCGGGGCGAGGGCTTTCCCCACCTGCGGGGCATGGGCCACGGCGACCAGGTCCTTCAGGTCCGGGTCATGACCCCGACCGACCTGACGGGCCGCCAGGAAGACCTGCTCCGACAATTCGCCGCCGAGGGCCCGGCCGAGGAGTCGGCCGGGGACGCCGGCCAGACCAAGAGGAAGGCCGCCAAAAAGAGGGGACTCTTTGGCTGAGGATCGTCCCGAAAACAAGCCCGGTTTGAGCCACGTGGACGCCCAGGGACGCCTGTCCATGGTCGACGTGTCACCCAAAGGCGTCACCCGCCGCCTGGGGGTGGCCCGGGGCCGGGTGACCATGAGCCCCGAGGCCCTGGAGGCCCTGCGGTCGGGCCGGACGGCCAAGGGCAACGTCCTCGAGGCGGCCCGCCTGGCCGGCATCATGGCCGCCAAAGAGACCTCGCGATTGATCCCCCTGTGCCACCCCCTGCCCGTGGACCACGTCCGCCTGGACTTCCAACTGACCGACGATCCGCCCGGGGTGGCCATCGAGGCCAGGGTCGCGGCCGAGGCCAGGACGGGCGTCGAGATGGAGGCCCTGACCGCCGTCAGCCTGGCCGGCCTGACCATCTATGATATGCTCAAGGCCGTGGACAAGACCATGGTCATCTCCGAGATCCGCCTGGTCAAAAAGAGCGGCGGACGCTCGGGCGATTTCGTTCGGAACCAAGAGGACGCCGCGTCTTGACACCGGTTTTAAATTCAGTTATAAGAAAAATGTTTTCTTGAGCGGCCGGCTCGGAGAGGACCATGAATAAAAAGGAAAGAGAATTTTTTCGCGAAACGCTGACGAACATGCTCGATGACCTGCTGTCCCACGCGGACGACACCGTCACCCGGATGACCGACAGCCGCGAGAACTTCCCGGACCCCACCGACCGGGCGGCCATGGAATCCGACCGCAACTTCACCCTGCGCATCCGCGATCGGGAAAGGAAACTGATCCTCAAGATCAAGGAAGCCCTGGAACGAATCGAGGACGGCACCTACGGCGAGTGCGACATTTGCGGCGAGGACATCGGCGTCGAGCGGCTCAAGGCCCGTCCGGTGACCACCCAGTGCATCGACTGCAAGCAAAAACAGGAGACCCAGGAAAAGGCCCGCGGCAACTAGGTCCTCGTCACGCCTCGGCCCTCTTTCCCCCCGCCGCTAGACTTATATGAGCGTCACTCCCCACCGCGGCCGTTCCCGGCGAAGACGAGACCAGTCCAAACCTCCCCCCCGGCGCACCCGGATCGACGCCCCGGGCCCCAAACCCAAGGTCAGCCGGTCCCTGGCCCCCCTGCTGACCCAGATCGGCGCCCCCGAACCGACCCCCTTTGTCCCGGATCCGTTTCAGACCAAGGCCATCGGGCTGGCCGCCCGAGGGGACGTGGTGGTCAGCGCCCCGACCGGGGTCGGCAAGACCTGGATCGCCCAGCAGTGCATCGCCCGGGTCCTGGATCAGGGCGGCCGGTGCTGGTACGCCTCGCCGCTCAAGGCCCTGTCCAACTCCATCTTCTCCCAGTTCACCGATCGTTTCGGCCCGGAGACCGTCGGCATCCTGACCGGAGACCGGAAAGAGAATCCGGGGGCGCCCCTGATCGTCGGCACCACCGAAATCCTGCGCAATCAGCTCTACGACGCCATGACCAGCGGCCAGGACATCGGCGCCGACCTGGTGGTCCTGGACGAGGCCCACTACCTGGCCGACCCGGACCGGGGCGTGGTCTGGGAGGAGGTCATGGTCTACCTGCCTCCCCGGGTCAGGCTGCTGATGCTCTCGGCCACGGTGGCCAACGCCCCGGAGATCGCCGCCTGGCTGGCCCTGATCCGGGACCGCGTCTGCCACACCGTGATCGAGGATCACCGGCCGGTGCCCCTCCACTCGGTGGTGATGTTCCCCGACGGCCGCCTGGACCGGCTGTCCGTCAAGGGCAAGCTCAACCCGGCCGTGGGACGCTATCTCGATCACCGGCCCCGGGGGCGCGTCGGGTTCGGCGTCGCCCCGCCTTACGGCCAGCTACTGATGGCCCTCGAGGCGGTGAACCTGGCCCCGGCCATCTTTTTCGTCAAATCCCGGGCCGAGTGCGACCAGGCCGTGCTGAGGTGCCCGGTGGCCGAAGAGGTCGACGCGGACAAGGACGCCGCCCTGCGCCGGATCGTGGACGACTTCGAGGAGCGCTACCCGTTCATGGGGGGGTACGGGCCGGTCCGGTCCCTCCGGCGGCGACGGGTGGCCGCCCACCACGCCGGGCACCTGCCCCACTGGAAGCTCCTCATCGAGCAGGTGATGAAGGCCGGCCTGTTGCGGGCCATCTTCGCCACCTCGACCGTGGCCGCCGGCGTCAACTTCCCGGCCCGCTCGGTGGTCCTGCTCAATTCGGACAAGTTCAACGGGCGTGAATTCGCGCCGCTGTCGGCCAAGGACATGCAGCAGATGACCGGCCGGGCCGGCCGGCGGGGTATGGACAAGGTCGGCTTCGCCGTGTTCGTCACCGGACCGTTCATGGACCTGCCCCTGGCCAGCGCCCTGATGCAGTCCTCGCCCGAGCCCATCGATTCCCAGATGCGGATCAACTTCTCGATGACCCTCAACCTGCTCATGTCCCATCGGCCCGCGGACATCGAGTCGGTGCTGAAACGCTCGTTCGCCGCCTTCCAGGACGGCCAGCAGGACGGCGGCCGGGACCAGGCCCGGGTGGCCAAGCTGATGGACCGGCTGGCCGACGCCCTGCAAGGCGCCCGGTGCGACGGGCCGGAGGAGGCCCTGATTCGGGCCCGGCGGGCCGAGGAACTCTCCCGGCTGCTGAAAGGCCTGGAGGCCGAAACGCCGGCCCTGGCGGGGCGCCTGCAGCGCGAGGCGGCCCTGTCGCCCGGCCGCGTCTTCGCCGACGCCCGGGACTGGATCGGCTGCGTCATCCGGCCCCACGCCCGACACGACCAGCCCGGCGTCCTGACTGCGGTCCTCAAGAGCGGCCACCGAAAAAAACCGGCCCTCACGGTCAAATGGATGCCTCTCGCCGGCCCGGTCACGCTGCTGGACCAGATCGTCGATCCGCCGCCCGCCGGGCCGGACAAGGCCCTGGCCCGGAAGCTGAACCAGTGGCGACGACAGCGACCCCCGAGCCTGACCCGGGAGCCGGGCCTCGGGCGCCCACAGCGCCGGGAACTGGCCGCCCACCTGGCCCGGGTCCGGGACGTGAAAAACGACCTGGCCGGACTGCCTTGCCAGGACTGCCGCCTCGAGGGCGGGTGTTTCGACGGCCCCCTGGCCGAGCTGATCCGCGAAGTCGAGGGGCTGCTGGCCGGCCTGGAACGGGGCGGCCGGCAATTGTGGCTGTCCGTGCTCAGTCACCTCGAGTTTCTCAAGGCCGAGGGTTTCGCCGACCCGGACGGACGCCTGACTCCCGACGGCCAGTGGGCCTCGCGGCTCAGGCTGGATCAGCCCCTGTCCATCGCCGAGGCCATCCGACGTAATATCCTGCCCGAGGACGATCCGGCCCTGATGGCCGCCCTGATCGCCCCCTTTGTGGACGAGCGCGACAAGGACGTCGATCCGCCGGGGCTGGTCGCCGCCGCGGCCCACGACCTGTCGGCCCATCTCGGCCGCCTGGCCGAGGCCCTGGTCCCGCTCCACGAGCGGATGCGGTCCGCCGGGTTCGAAGTCCCGACCATTCACCTCGGGCCGGTCGCCGCCCTGTTCCTGTGGTGCCGCGGCACGGACTGGACCAGGCTCCTCGGTCTGTGCAACTGGGACCAGGGGGACGTGGTCAACCTCATCTTCAGGACAGCGGACAACCTGCGCCAGGTGGCCGGCCTGACCGACACCCACCCCCGACTGGCCGACGCCGCGGCCCGGGCCGTGGCCATGGTTCTGCGGCCGCCGGTGGTCGTTCCCACCTGACGGCCCGGTCGGGCTAAACACCTGATTTGCCATGGCCAAAATCGGTTGGCGGCCCCGCCGAAAAAAGGGGACGAGTTGTCCGGATGATCGTATTTTTTCCTTGGACGGGCCGACCTCTTGTGATATAGTTCCGAACATTCTTCGGCGTTCATTCGGTCATTCGAGCCGGGAAATCAGCATGAATCTGGTGCCTGTAACCCAAGTGCGCCTCGGCGCCGATCAAGTCCCGTCGCCCCAGGGCGCCCCCCATCTAAAATCCATCGAACTCGAAATAACCACCCGCTGCAACCTCAGTTGCCCCAGTTGCGTCCGGTCGCTGTTCGCCGACGTGTGGACGGACAACCAAATGCGCCTGGGCGATCTCTCGCGGATCTTGCCGCGATTGAACCAGGTCGAGATCGTCGTCCTGCGGGGTTGGGGCGAGCCCCTGCTCCACGAGGACCTGTCGGCCATCGTCCGGACTCTGGTGGACAGCGGCCGGCAAGTCATCTTGTCCACCAACGGGACCCGGCCCGTGCCCGAAGACCTGCTGCCCAGATTGAAGGCCGTCGTCTTCAGGCTCAAGGGCGGCACGGCGGCCTGTTACGAGGACCACCACCCCGGGTCGATGTTCAATCGGGTGGTGATCAACATTTGCCGGGTGATGCACTGGCGGCGCATGAATCAGATCGAGCGGCCCCTGGTGTCGCTCCATTTCGAGAAGAACCGCTACAACCTGGGACTGGTGGTGTCTTACGTCGAGACGGCCATCCGCCTCGGCGCGGACCGGGTGGCCCTCCTGGCCCAGCGGTTCGCCCTCGAGGACGACGACCGGGGCCGGAACCGGACCGAGGCCGTGCCGGCCGCCGAAGTCGATCGGTGCGTGGCCGACCTGGCCTCCCAGGCCGGGGTGCGGTTGTTCAACGAACCGCTCGGGGGCAATTCCTTCTGTCGGTTGGACCCCCGGCGCAGCCTGTTCGTCAGCTGGCAGGGACACCTCGCCCCCTGCCGCCTGGCCCATATGCCCACCCTGGACGGCCATTACGTCCGTCATT
Source organism: Pseudomonadota bacterium (assembly GCA_018812395.1). Classification (GTDB taxonomy): domain Bacteria; phylum Desulfobacterota; class Desulfarculia; order Desulfarculales; family JAHJDS01; genus JAHJDS01. The sequence goes on along the minus strand of JAHJDS010000238.1, from coordinate 17,675 downwards.
CCGGCCGGGCCTTCGAGTCGAACACCAACCTGACCTTCGGCAACCTGGTGACCGAGGACCTTTTTCGGATCTGGAACCGCCCCCGGTACCGCCGCTTCCGGGAAACGTCCCGGCCGCCCTTCCCGTCCACCCTCAGAAACCACCCCTGCCGTTACTGCCATCCCTATACTCGGGGGTCGGAGCAATGGTCCGCCGGCTCCTGCTGATCCCCCTGGGCCTGCTTCTGTCAGCCTGTATGACCGCCCACTTGGCCGCCCCGCCCGTGCGCTGGGGCCCGCTGCCCTTCGGACAGGTGCTGGACGGCGTCTACCTGGCCCAGGCCCGGCGCGGGCCGGTGGCCGCCTGGGTCCGGGTCGAAATCCGGCGCCGGCAGATCGCTCGGGTCACGGTGATCAAACTGCGCTGCGCCGTGTGCCGCGGCGCCGAGGTGACCATCCCCCGACGCATCGTGGACCACCAATCCACCCGGGTCGACGCCGTGACCGGGGCCACCGTCAGCAGCCTGGCCATTATGGAGGCCGTCCAAAACGCCGTCGATCAGGCCCACCGGGCCTGGCTGAATAAGCGCCATCCCGGCCCAACCCCTCGGCCCAAACGGAAGGCCCCCGCCCGCCCGCCGGCGTGAATCAAAAAAATATTATTTTTTCGGGGTGGGTTAGACCACTCGAGGACATGTCGCGTCTCCCGGGCGTCCACCTGATGGTGATGATTATCCGGCCCCCCTTGACAGAACTGGAATTACTGTTTTAGAATCCGCATTCACTATGAGAAATGACAATTCCGGCATCAAGTTCCGCCGCCGGGCCCTGGACCGGGCCTGGATCCTGGAGTGCGCCGAAGGCCTGTTCGCCGACCGAGGTTTTGCGAACACGACCATGGCCGACATCGCCGAAAAGACCGAAATGGGCATGGCCACCCTGTACAAATTTTTCAAGGGCAAGCAGGAGCTGTACGAGGCCCTGCTCCAGGACCGGTTCGGCCTGGCCTGGCCGGGCCTGGTGGCGGCGGTCGAGGGCCCGGGCTCGGCCTGGGAACGGCTGGAAACCTACATCCGGGTCAACGTCGCCTTGCCGCTCCAGTACGGCCATCTGGCCAAGGTGATCTGCCGGGAGTCCCTGGGCGGGCTGATGCTGCCCAAGTTGAACCCGGACGATCCGGTGGCCCGGTTGTGGTCCCGGCTGGAGGCCGTTCTGACCGAGGTGTGCCAGCAATTGATCGAGGAGAGGGATCTGGACGTCGAGGCCGAGGATCTGGTGACCTTTGTCTCGGGCATCCTGGCCTCGTTCGTGTTTCGCTACCTGGAAACCGAGGAACTGCATAAACTCCCTGAGGCGGCGGACGTGATCGTCCGGTTCATCGGGGGCGGCCTGGAGGCGTTTGGTCGCCGCCGGGACAATGGACGGGAGAGACGGAAATGAGACCTGTTTTAGTAACGGCGGCCCTTGGTCTGGCCGCGGGAGCGGTTGTGACCCTGGCTACCCTGGGCGGCGCCCAGCCGAAAAAGGCGGCCCTCAAAAAACACGCGGCGGCCATTCCGGTGACCGTGGCCCGGGTGAAGCGGTCCGTGGTGGACCGGTACATCCGGGTCAAGGGCGACGCCACGCCGCTTCGCCAGGTGGCGGTGACGCCCCTGATCAAGGGCAAGATCATCCAGAAGATCACGGTCGACGTCGGCGACCGGGTCCCCCAGGCGAGATTCGTCGTGGCCGTACTGCGGCGGGACACCATCGACCCCCAGATCCGCCAGGTCAAGGCCCAGATCGAGGCCACTAAACACCAGATCGCCGGGGCGAGGTCGGCCCTGCGCCAGGGCCTGGCCGACCTGAACCGCTACCGCCAACTGGCCCGCCGCGACGTCAGCTCGCGCCAGCAGATGGAGCAGCAACGGGCCAAGGTCGACGGCCAGAAGGCCCAACTGGGATCGCTCCAGGCCAACCAGAAAAACCTGGAGGCCAAGCTCCAGGAACTCGAGTGGCTGAGCAAGTGGCACCTGGTTCGGGCCCAGGTCAAGGGCCTGGTGGTCAAGCGCGACGTGGACCCCGGCGCGGTCAGCGACGACAAGACCCCCATCGTCCACCTGGTGGTGGACGACCCGATGAAGGTCATGATCTACCTCGGGCAGGACGAGGTCGCCCGGGTCAAGAAGGGAATGAGGGTCCGCTTCGACAACGTCGGCTGCCCGGGCGGCCGGTATCTCGTCGGCACGGTGGCCCGGGTCTACCCGATCATCGACGTCGCCACCCGGACCGGGACGATCGAGGTCCACGTCCCCAACCACACGGCCTGCCTTCGCACCGGCACGTTTTTGCGGGGCCGGATCATCATCGGCCGCAAAAAGGCCCTGTTGGTGCCCATCGAGGCCCTGGTTCGTTTCCCGGGCACGGCCCAGTACTACGTCTTTGCCGTGGCCGACGGCCGGGTCAGGCGGGTCAACGTCAGCGTCGGACGGATCTACGGCGCCTGGCAGGTGGTCCGGGGCCTCGAGGTCGGCCGGGTGGTGGTCACCTCGGGTCAGGGCCGGCTGGCCACGGGCCGGCCGGTCAAGGTCGTTTCGGGGGGCCGGCCGTGAAGATCACGGAAACGTCCGTCAACCGGCCCCTGACCACGATCATGGTCTTTCTGTTCCTGGTGCTGATGGGCCTCTACTCGGCCACCAAACTGGAACAGGCCCTCCTGCCGGACGTCGAGCCGCCCATGCTCAGCGTCGTCACCACCTATCCCGGGGCCAACGCCAGCGACGTGGAGACCAACCTAACCCGGCGCCTCGAGGACCGCCTCAGCACGGTGACCGGCCTGGAGAAGATGACCTCCGTCAGCAAGGACAACCTGAGCGTGGTCGCCCTCAGGTTCAAGTGGGGGACCGACCTCGACGTGGTCGCCAACGACATCCGCGACCAGATCGACCAAGTCCGCCGGGACCTGCCGTCCGAGGCCGAAAAGCCGTGGCTCCTCAAGATGAGTTCGGGACAGGCCCCGATCATGTTCATGGGGGTCACCGCCACGGAGTCGTACCGGTCCTTGTTCCAGATCGTGGACAAGCGGATCGTGGATCAGCTCAAGCGGGTCACCGGCGTCGGCGCCGTGATCGTCATTGCCGGCCTGGAGCGCCAGATCAACGTCGAATTGGGCCAGCGTCAGATGGCCGCCCACGGCCTGACCTTCTTTGACATCGCCCGGGCCCTCAAGGCGGCCAACCTCAACGTCCCGGCCGGCGAACTGAAAATCGGGGGCAAGCAATTCATCATCCGGGTTCCGGAGCGGTTCAAGACCATCAGGCAGATCAAGGACACCATCGTCGCCATCCGTGGCGGCCGCCCTGTTCGCCTCGGTGACGTGGCCGAGGTGACCGACGCCTTCAAGGACCCCTTCCAGTACCTGTTCACCCACCTCGGGCCGTCGATCCTGCTCATCATCCAGAAGCAGTCCGGGGCGAACACGATCAGCGTGGTCGACGGCGTCCACCGGGCCCTGGCCGGCATCCGGACCACGCTGCCGGCCGACGTGAAAATCGTACCCTTCTTCGACTCGGCGGTGGAGATCAAGAACTCGCTCAAGAACCTGTTCACCTCGGTCCTGATCGGGGCCCTGCTGGTCGTCCTGGTGACCCTGGTCTTCCTGCGGCGCTGGCGGCCGTCCCTGATCATCGCCCTGGCCATTCCTTTCTCGCTGACTATCTCCTTCGCGTTCATGCTGCTGCTGGGGTATACGCTCAACACGATCTCGATGATGAGCCTGGCCATCGCCATCGGCATGGTCGTGGACAACGCGGTCGTGGTCCTCGAGAATATCACCCGCCACAAGGAGGAATACGGGGCCTCGGCCAAGTCGGCCGCCATCTACGCCACCCAGGAGGTGGGCACGGCGGTCATGGCCTCGACCTTGACCACCATCGCCGTATTCGCGCCGATGCTCCTGATCGGCGGCATCATCGGCATCATCTTTCGGCCCCTGGCGGCGGTGGTCACCGTCTGTCTGACGACCTCGTTCGTTTTAGCCATGACCCTGACCCCGTCCCTGGCGGCCAAGCTGATGGCCAAACAAAAGGAGCCCCAGGGGCTGCCCGGGAAGCTGGCCCGGTTCGGCGAGATGGGCTTTCAGGCCGTCGACAACGGCTACGCCTGGCTGATCGACAAGGCGCTCCGCGTCAGGTGGCTGGTGCTCCTGCTGTCCGGGGGCCTGTTCGTCGCCTCGATCTTGGGGGCGGGGAAGCTGGGTAGCGAGTTTTTCCCCAACGCCGATTCGGGCGACATCGAGGTCACCCTGGAACTGCCGGCCGACACCCGCCTCGAGGAGACGGCCCGGGTGGCCCGTCAGGTCATGGAAATCTATCGGCGGGTCGCCCCCGACGGCTCGTCGGCCTGGCAACTGGACCGGTCAGCCTCGACCTTTCCGGCCCTGGTCTATCGCCGGACACCACTGGTCCAGATCGGTCGGTGGACCATCAGCGGTCAGAGCGAGCAGGGCTTCATGACCGCCGCCGGGATGCCCGAGGGCAGCAACATCATCTGGGGCGGCCTGAAGCTGGTCAGCATCGAGAAGAGAAAGCAGACCGTCAGTCAGATCGCCCAGCGGGTGAGGCAGGAACTGGCCCGGGTCCCGGGCATCGACAAGATCACCATCACCGACAAGGGCGGCATCGCCAAGATGTTCGGCCTGACCGGCAAGCCGATCCAGTTGGAGATCACCGGCTTTGATTTCGAGGTCCTGAAAAGGGTGGCCCGGCGCGTCCGGAAACTGGTTCGGGGGGTCAAGGGCGCGATCTCGGTGACGATCAGCCAACGGCCCGACCGGCGGGAGCTGTGGGTCCGGGTCGACCGGACCAAGGCCGGTCGGCTGGGAATCTCGGCCGAGACGGTGTCCCAGACCATCAGGTCGGGTTTCTATGGTCTTTTGGCCACCAAGTTCTGGGACTCGGGCGACGAATACGACGTCTTCCTCCGTCTGGCCGAAAAACGGCGACGGACCCTGGACGATATCCTCAACCTCGAGGTCCCCACCCCGACCGGAAAACTGGTGCCCCTGAGAGGCCTGGTAAAGATCTCCGAGCGGATGGGCCCGACCCAGATCGACCGCCTGGACCAGGCCCGGTTGATCAAGGTCGAATCAAACGTCTACGGCCGCAGCGTGGGCGAGGTCTCGGCCGAAATCAAGGGGAAACTGGCCACCTTCCCCCTGCCGCCCGGGGTGCGCATCAAGTTCGGCGGCGACGTCGAGGAGCAGGCCAAGTCGTTTCAGGACCTGGCCGTCCTGTTGATGCTGGGCATCGCCATCGTCTTCATGGTCATGGCCTCCCAGTTCGAGTCCCTCAAGGGGCCCTTCGTGGTCATGTTCGCCATGCCCTTCGCCTTCTCGGGCATGGTCGCCGGGGCGCTGTTGGGCGGGGTGACCCTGAACGTGATCAGCTTCATGGGCCTGGTGATGCTCATGGGCATCGTCGTCAACAACGCCATCGTCCTGGTGGACTACGTCAACCTGCTGCGGGCCCGGGGCCTTCCCCTCCGGGAGGCCCTGGTCGAGGGCGGGCGGCGGCGGCTCAGGCCGGTCCTGATGACGGCCACGACCACCATCTGCACCATGATCCCCCTGGCCGTGTCAACGGCCGAGGGGTCGGAGACCTGGCGGCCCCTGGGCTGGGCCATGCTCGGCGGGCTGTCCATCTCGACCGTGGTGACCATGATCCTGGTGCCGGTCCTGTATTCGTTCTTCCTGAAAAGGGGCGAGACGGTTAGCCGGCGCCAACTCGGGAAACAGCAAGAGGCGGAGGAGGCGCTCGCATGAAGCTCTATTTTTTCACCTTCGGGGCTCACATCGCCGACGACGTGGAGACCGCCCTCGAGGCCGAGGGTTTTCTGGACGCCTACACCGAGTTCCCGCGCGTCCTGGGGGTGGGCCAGACCAGCGGGCCGCATCTGGGCACCCCGGTCTGGCCCAAGGTCAACAAGGCCTTGCTCCTGGGGGTGGCCGACGACCAGGGCCCGGTCCTGGAGCAAGTCGTCAGGGAACTCAAACAACGCTTCGCCGCCGAGGGGGTCCAATTGTTCGCCTGGCAGGGAGCCCAGGTGGTCGTCTGAAAGGCTAGCGGAACAAGGGCGCAGGCCCGGGTGGGGCTCCCGTGGATTAGGATCCGCCCGGCGGCGATCACCACCCGGGAGTTTTTTCGATATTGTTTTGGAATTACGGAAAAAATCCTCTGCCCATCGCTAATTAGGCCTCCCGGTCGAGACGGCGTCCAGGGCTGCTTGACAATCACCTGAAACTTACATATGATTTAGTTCAGCCCCTAACGAGGTATGGACATGGCCCGGATCAACGCCTTATGCCTGGCCGTGCTGTTGGCCGCGGGCATCGCCCTGCCCGGAGCCGGCCCGGCGGCCGAAAAGCCCACCGCCCAGGAGATCAGGCACACCTTCCAGAAGATGAAATTCAAGGACAGGGTCTTCAACCGGCTGTCCTTTGGCCTCCTGTCCCGCCAGGACGGGGTCTTTCGGCTGGAGATCAAGAACCGCTCGATCTACATCGTGGACGTGGCCGTGATCAAGGTCTACTTCTTTGACCGCCAGCAGAAGTTCCTGAGCCGGGCCTACGGGCTGTTGTTCGATCTGGGCCGGGGCAAGGCCAAGATCGTCCGCCTGGTCAACTTTTTCATGCAGCCCCGGAAATCGAAATACTTCTACGTCCGGCTCCAGCCCATCTCGCTGTCCCATTCGGCCACGGACCGGGTGGCCTCGAGTAGTTACCAGGACTACCGGCGGTTGCTCTACCCGGTCTACCACCAGCGGGGCAAGTACCTGCCCCTGCCCGGCTGCGGGGAGTGCGATCTGGAGTTCAGTTACCTGTTCTGAAAAAAAATATTTATTGCCTCTGATAAGCGTGACGCGCCCCTGGTCGGGGCGACGTCCCTCGGCCCGTAACCTGGGGGAGTTCTATCCCCCGAGATACGCCTTCTGGACGTCCTCGTTTTTCAAGAGAGACTGGCCCGGCCCCTCCAAGACCATGCGGCCGGTCTCGAGGACGTAGCCATGGTCGGCCAGTTGAAGGGCCGCCCGGGCGTTTTGCTCGACCAGGAGGATGGTCGTGCCCTGGTCCTGGTTGATCTGTTTGAACACGCGGAATATCTCGCGGACGAACAGGGGGGCCAGGCCCATGGACGGCTCGTCGAGCAGGAGCAGCTTTGGTTTGGACATGAGGGCCCGGCCGATGGCCAGCATCTGCTGCTCGCCGCCGGACAAGGTCCCGGCGATCTGCTTAGTCCGGCGCTCGAGCACGGGAAAGATGGCGTGGACTTGGTCGATGCGCCTCATGATTTCGCTCTTGGGCTCACCGCGACCCGGAATGTAGGCCCCCAACATGAGATTGTCCCTGACCGCCAGGTGGGCGAAGAGCTGACGTCCCTCGGGGACCTGGCACAGACCGAGCCGGACTATTTTAACCGGCGAGAGGCGGCCGATGTCCTCTCCCATGAAGGAGACTTGTCCTGAACTGGCTGAAATAACGCCTGAAATGGCCTTGAGCAGGGTCGATTTGCCGGCGCCGTTGGCCCCGATCAAGGACACGAATTTGCCCTCCTCGACCGTGAGCGATACGCCGTGCAAGGCCTGGATGGCCCCGTAGTGGGCCGAGAGATTTTGGACCTCAAGCAAGCTCGCCCTCCGAACCCAGGTACGCCTCGACCACCTGCGGGTCCTTGCGGATCAGGTCCGGCGGGCCGTCGGCGATTTTTTCCCCGAAGTTCAGCACCAGGATCTCGTCGGCGATTTCCATGACCAGCTTCATGTCGTGCTCGACCAGGATGACCGTCCGTCCCTGGCGGCAGATGTCCTGGAATAGGCGCGCCGCCCGATCGGTCTCGGATTCGTTCAGCCCGGCCGCCGGTTCGTCCAGCAGGATCAGCTTCGGATCCGTGGCCAGGGCCCGGGCGACCTCGAGCAGCTTCTGCTCGCCCAAGGGGAGCGATTCGGCCTCCTCATGGGCCTTGGGCAAAAGACCGACCAGGTCCAGAATTTTCTCGGCGTCCTCGCGGATTTGCCTTTCCTCCCGCCGGACCACCGGCAGCCGGAGGCCGGAGAGCAACATGCCGCACCTGGTCCGGACGTGGCGGCCGACCATCACGTTTTCGAGGACGCTCATGCCGTGGTACAGTTCGACGGTCTGGAAGGTCCGGGAGATGCCCAGCTTGGCCACCTTGTGGGATTTCCAGTTGCCGATGTCGGCGCCCTCGAAGATGATCTGACCGCCGCTGGTGGGCAGCACCCCGGTGATCAGGTTGAACAGGGTGGTCTTGCCGGCGCCGTTGGGGCCGATGACCGCCCGGATCACACCCGGCCTGACGTCGAAGGTCAAATCGGAAATGGCCAACAGACCCCCGAAGGCCCGGTTCAAATCCCGGACCTTGAGGATGGGCTGGGTCCCGCCACCGGCCCCCGTTTCACTCGGGGTTTTGTCCCGGACGGCCTGGTCTGGTTCTTGCGGCGACATGTCACTCACCCCCACCGGTCTCGGCGGCGACAACCGCCGGGGCCTTTGGCCCCCGGCCCGACAGGGCCCGGACGAGCAGCATCAGGCCCATGATCAGGGCCGCGATCACCAGGAGGCAACAAATCAGGAAATAGACGCCCATGATCACGTCCAGCTTGAGCGGCAGGAACAGCGAGACAAAGGGGGTGATCAGCCTGAGTAGCGGGAAGAACAACAGGCCCACCAGGGCCAACAGGGCCACGCCCTTGGTCCGCGAGGCCAAGTCCTTTTCCCGAAAGCCCTGCCGCAATTGGCCCGGGGCGGATATCAGGCCGCCGGGCAGGATCATCATGATCAACATCAGGGCCAGGCCGAACAGGAAGACTTTCCAGTCGGGCAGGTTTATCCCTTCGATCCACTTGTGGAAGACCTCGGTCGCGCTCGGCAAGAGGCCCCAGCTTTTATAGCCCAGCCACTCGGGGAACACGCTCCCGGCGAAGCGCTGGACCGCGTCGTTGGGATCAGGAACCAGCCTCAGGAAATCGCAGACGACCCAGGATAGAAACGAGTGCTCCCGGGTGGCCGCCTCGAGGAGCTTGGGCAGCATCACCAGGGCGCCGGTGCCCAGGATCGCCCCCCAGATGCTGGCCATGCCGCCGATGATGACCATGACCACGAACTCGATGGAATGGGCGAATCCGGCCTGATCGGGCTTGAAGGAATTGCTGAGCAGGCAGAACAGGGACCCGGCGAACGAGGCGATAATGGCCGACAGCACGAAGACGTTGACCTTGGTCCGGGCGACGTTGACCCCCATGGCCCCGGCGGCCAACTCCGAGCCGTGGATGCTGCGCATGGACCGGCCCACCCGGGAGTGGATCAGGTTCAGGCAGAAGATCAGGACCAGCAGTACGCAGGGCCAGATGACGTAATACTGTCCCACGGCCGAAACGGTCAGGGCCGGCTGTTTGGCCCCGAACAGGCCCATGGCCCAGGCGGCCACCCCGTCCCACATGGCGAGGAAGGCGCCCCGGGAGCCCTCGAGCAGGACGCCGTCGGAGCCGCCGAAGATGCCGGCCCCCTTGAACACGGTGGTGATGATGATCCCGAAGCCCAAGGTGGCCATGGCCAGGTAGTGGCCCCGCAGTTTCAGGGACGGGTAGGCCACGGCGTAAGCGACCACGACCGAGATCAGGATGCCGAACGGGATGGACAGCCAGGGCAACAAGGACACCAGGGCCGGGTGGAGGGTGGTCTGGTAGCCGGCCGGAGGAGTGACGGCGGGCAGGAGTTGGCCCAGGGTGACGTTGGTGAACAAGTCCAGTTCGGTCGGGTTGAATATCGGCCGGGAGATGAAATCCGGAAATAATCCGAAGACCCCCTTGTACAGTTCGAGGGGATAGTTGAGCATCAGCATCGGCTGGAGGTGGTGCATGGTCAGAAGAGAGGTATAGGCGCCGATGCCGAAAAAGGCGGCGTGCCCCAGGGAGATCTGGCCGGTGTACCCCAGCAGCAGGGACAGACCCATGGTGATCAGGGCGTAGAACCCGATGTTCGTGACCACGCCGAGGTAATGGGAACTGGCCGTCTTGAAGGCGACCACGGGGAAAACCAGGGCGAAGAAAGCCAGGACCGCCAGCCCTATCCAATTTCTCTTGCCCACGTAGTTCTCCCCTCGCGGACGACTTCAACCCAGGATTAGGTCAGAATTTCTTTATCTTGGCCGCCTCGACGCTGCCGAACAGGCCGGAGGGCCGGAAGAAGAGGACGGCCAGAAGCACCAGCATCGCGCTGGCCTCGGCGTAGGTCGAACCGAGGTATCCCTTCCAGAAGGCCTCGACCAGCCCCAACAGACAACCGCCGACCACGGCGCCCCAGAAACTGCCCAGCCCCCCCAACACGGCCGCGGCGAAGCCCTTGATGGCGTTGAGGGGGCCCGAGTCGTACTGGACGCCGATGGGCCCCAGAAAAACGAGCCCGCCCACGGCCCCTAAAAAGGCCGACAGGGCGAAGCTGAGCATGACCATCCGATTGACGTTGATCCCCACCAGGGACGCGGCCAGGGGATTGTCGGCGCAGGCGCTCATGGCCTTGCCGAGCATGGTTCGCTCGAAAAAGAACGTCATGATGATCACGATCACCAGGGTGACCCCCAGCACCCACAGATACTGGGGAATGATCGTCGCCCCCAGGAACTTGATGGAGGCCGTTTTATGTTTTTTGGGTTTGTAGTAAGTTTTTACTGATGGGGTGGCCCAGTCAGGTATCGGCGAAGTCAGATTCAATCTATGCACTTGATTATTAAAAACAAAAAGGCTTCGGCCAACCCATTCGGGCTGTGGCCGAGGTATTTCTATGGAATCCATTGTTGGAGCCGGATCGTCTGAAAAGCCGGCGTACCTCACCGGATATTTACCCCAAGTCACCATGGACAATCCTTGGAAAATGAAAGCTAAAGCAATGGTTATCATAATTAAACGTAAAACATTAGCGCCCTTTACAGGAAAAATGGACGTTATGTACATCAACGCACCGATTGCGGTAACACAGACTATCGAAACGGCAACCGCCGCGATATAGACCCACCACGGATAGTCGGTGGGCGTGACGACCGCAATTTCCAAATGGTAGCCAAAAAACATTTTGCCAATTACATATGTGGCCGGAATGTAAAGTCCTAAAAAGGTGGCGGCGAAGAAGGCCCCCAGCACCAGGAACTCGCCCTGGGCGAAGTTGATCACCTCGGTGGCGTTGTAGATGATGTTGAATCCCAGGGCGACCAGGGCGTAGATCGCCCCGACCGAGATGCCGGTGATGAAGTATTGAAGCAATTCACTCACGGCAAACCTCGACCCCTAGACCGGGCCCTTTGTCAAAGCGGTCCGGGTCTGGACCCGGACCGCTTTGGGGTTCGTTGTTGTTCCGTCGTTTAGAAAACGTAGACGATTTTCCACTTGCCGTTGACGACCTGGGTCATGACGAAGGCCTTGTAGTTGAGGCCGCAGTGGTCCGTGGGGGACATGTTGAACATCCCGCCCGTGCCGGGGAAGTTCTTGATGTTGTTCTCGAGATAGTCCCGAATCTTGGCCTTGTTGGTGCCGACCTTCTTGATGGCCGCGACCAGCATGTGGATGGCGTCCCAGGCGTGGCCGCCGAAGGTCGAGACGGCCGTCTTGGGATAGTACTGCTTCCAGGCCTTGACGTAGTGCAGGTCAAAGGCCTTGAGCGGGTCGGAAGCGGGCAGTTGGTCGACGACGACGATCCGGCCCAGGGGCGCCAGGACGCCGTTGGCCGCGGCGCCGGACGCCGTCAGGTTCCGGGGGCTGCCCCAGCCGTGGGACTGATAGAACGGGATGTTCTTCATGCCCAGTTGGGCCCAGTTGCGGACGATGGTCACCTGGGTGGGGCCAATGGTCCAGCCGACGATGTAGTCGGGCTTCTTGCCCTTGATCCGGGTCAACTGGGCGGTCATGTCGTTGTCCTTGCCACCGAACCGCTCGGCGGCGACGATCTTCATCCCGTACTTGGGAGCCAGCCTCTTGAGCTGGGCCAGGCCCGAGTAACCGAAGCCGGAGTTGACCGTCAGCAGGGCGACCTTCTTGTAGCCCTTCATCTTGGCGTGGATGTAGATCGCCTCGACGGCCATGGTGTCGGTCTGCGGCGTCTTGAAGACCCACTTCTTGACCGGCTTGACGATCTTGATCGAGGCGGCGCAGGAAATGTTCGGCGTCTGGGCCTTCTGGACCAGGCCGATGATGCGCATGGACAGTCCGGACAAGGACGGCCCGATGATGGCGACGACCTTGTCCCGCATCAACAGGCGCTGCACGGCCTCACTGCATTTGTCGGCCTTGCCTTCGTCGTCCTCGACGAACAGCTTGATCGGCCGGCCGTTGATTCCCCCGGCGGCGTTGAGCGCCTTGACGTAGATTAGAAGACTCTTTTTCTCGGGGTCGCCCAGGAACGAGCCCCGGCCGGTGACGGTCAACACCGCGCCGATCTTGATCGGCTCCGCGGCCTGGACCACCGTCGGCGAGGGAATCAGGAATATCCCCGCCAGGAAAATCGCTGCGACTGCAACTAGAATCGATTTCTTAAACATCATCCTCTTCCCCCTGTGTTTTGGTTTCGAAATCTTTTTCAGGCGGGCCGTCGCACCCCCCTGTTAAACTCGCGTCAGGCGATGGCGAGCCCCGGGAACCGAACGAAGGCCGCCGTCCGCGCCAGGGTCGGGCCACGACCGCGAAACCGCTGGACGGTTCCGTGGGCCGGCGCGTCCGGGCGCCCGTCGTCGTCGGTTGTCCCTGGGAATCGGTCGGGGCCGCACCGCCCCTCGTCGCCATGAGAACGATTCACGCCGAGAACCGGAGTCCGGTTCGGCTCGATGGCCGCGACCGGAATGTCTGGGTCAGAAAGGAGGCCGGCCCTCGGAGGGCGCATCTGTCCCCCGAAGGTCTTTACCCCCCCCGAGAAATTGGCCCTTCCCTGGAGATGTGTCCCTTCGATGTAGAAGGCATGTCCCCCCATAGACTGCGGACTCCAGGCCCCCAGCGGCGAACGTCGGCCGGGAATCGCCCCCCGGTTCGTCGCTGGGATCGCCCCTACGTCCTGCCTGTGCCAGGGAATGTCCCGCCCCCCTGCCGGAAGACCCCGCCCCTGGCGAGTCGTAGACCGCCGCCACCGGGCCGACGGTCCAAAAGAGTATAGAACGTCCGGTTCTGGCTGGCAATATTTTTTTTATCTTCCGTCAATTGACCTTGAATTGCCGCCCGTCTGAAACCATACTGGTGATGTCGACCGGTCGGCCATGGCCGCCCCGACGGATATCTTATCTCGATTCGACATCATACCCCGGGAGGACGGATGAATCAAGCCCATCCCGACATTGGCGACTGGCTCTGGGCCATCGTCGTCACCCGAGGGCCGCACGAGGACCTGTTCAACTACGAGCACCCTCAGCGGGGCGAGCATCTGGTGCCCGCCTTTGAGAACAAGGAGGCGGCCCAGGGCTTCTGGGACCGACTCACCGCCCGCCCCGAGGGCCAAGGCGAGGTCCAGGCCTTTCACAAACCCAATCTGGTGGCCGCGGCCCGGCAAAACGGTTTAGCGGTGGTGGTGCTGGGCCCGGACGGAGGCCTGGTGGCCCGGCTCGAATGAGCCCGGGCCGGGAGGCCAAGGGGCGGCTGCGGCTTGACACGGGCCCGATCAGGACTTACAACTACTAATAACCACATACTATTCTCACAGCTCGGGAACGATTTATGGCCGACAAGGATTACTATCAGATCCTCGGCGTGGACAAGGGGGCCGATCAGGAGGTCGTCAAGAAGGCCTACCGGAAGATGGCCCTCAAGTACCACCCGGACAAGAATAAGGACGACCCGCAGGCCGAAGATCGCTTCAAGGAAGTGAACGAGGCCTACGCCGTGTTGTCCAACCCCGAAAAACGGCGGCAATACGACCAGTTCGGGTCCGATGGCTTCCGGCAGCGCTTTTCCCAGGAAGACATCTACCGCGGCTTCGATCCCCGGGACATCTTCAGCGATCTCGGACTGGGCGGCGACATCTTCTCCCGGATCTTCGGCGGCGGCCGGGGCGGCCCCCGTCGCGGCACATACCAGACCTTTCACTACGGCCCGGGCGGCTTCCAGGAAGGCGGCTTCGAGGGCTTTGGTGGACAGACGCCCAAGGGGGCCGACCTGGTCTACGAGTTGCCCGTCACCCTGAGTGACGTCATGAACGGGGCCTCGAAGACCATCGCCTACCGTCGGGGGGGAACCACCGAGCGGGTCAACGTCCGCATTCCGGCCGGCATCGCCGAGGGTAAAAAACTGCGCCTGGCCGGCAAGGGCGAGGTCGGACCCACGGGCGAGCCCGGCGACCTGTTCATCAAGGTCAAACTGGCCGGCAACGACGACTTCGAGGTCGACGGCCCGGATCTGACGACGAATCTGGACGTGACCTTCTCCCAGGCCGCCCTGGGCACGGAACAAACGGTCCACACCCTGGACGGCAAGCGCCTGAGCGTCAAGGTGCCCAAGGGGGCTCAGGGCGGCCAGAAGCTCCGGCTCAAGGGCCACGGCCTGCCGCGCCTGGGCGGCGGCGGTCGGGGCGACCTCTACGTCCGCCTCAAGGTGGCCGTACCCAAGCGCCTCAGCCGCCGTCAAAAGGAACTGATCGAGGAACTGGCCCAGGAAGGACTGTAGTTGACGTGAACGAGGCCCTGATCGTCATCGGGAAGTTGTTTTTGGCCGCCGTGCTGGCGGCCTTGATCGGTTACGAGCGGGAGTCGCACGGCCGCTCGGCCGGCCTGCGGACCAACACCCTGGTCGGTCTGGGGGCCTGCCTGCTGATGCTCCTGTCCCTGAACATGACCGAACTGTTCAAGGCCCTCGACCAGGCCAGCGCCGTGCGCGTCGACCCGGGACGGATCGCCGCCTACACCATGGCCGGCATGGGTTTTTTGGGCGCCGGGGTGATTATGCAGGGCCGGGGTTCGGTCCGGGGCATCACCACCGCCGCCTGCCTGTGGGTCAACACCGCCGTGGGGCTGGCCGTGGGGGCCGGGTTCTATCTGCCGGCGGTGGCCGTCACCCTCCTGGCCCTGGTCAGCCTGACCGCCCTCCGGTGGACGGCCGAGCGGTACATCAGGCGTGACGTCTACCTCCACGTGGCCGTGGATCTCAGGGGAGAGAAATGCCGTTTCGAGGAGATCGAGGGCATCCTCCTCCGCCAGGGCGTCAAACGCCTGTTCACGGCCATTGACCGGGACGTCGAGGCCAAAAAGCTGGCCTACCGGATGAACGTCCGGATCAAGGGCCGCCTCGACCCCCGGCCGCTGGTCAACGAGCTGGCCGTCCTGCCGGGAGTGACGCGCGTCCGCTGGCGGGAGGGCCGGGTCAACTGAGGCGTTGCCTGATCGGCCGCTTTGAGATAGGCTCGAACCCGCCTCTGGGGGCCGTGTCGGATGAATCGAAGACAGGCTCCTCGGCCCGGCCGGACCCGCATTTCCGGCTCGTCATTAAAAAAGCCAGGCCGTCATGTCCAAAGTCGCCATTGCCGAAATAGTGTCCGTCGGCTCGGAACTCCTCCTGGGCCGCTTCAACGACACCAACGCCTCCTGGTTGTCCCGGACCCTGACCTCGCGGGGGATCCACGTCCAATACCGGACCACGGTCGGCGACGTGCTGGACGAGCTGGCGGCGGTCTTCCGGACGGCAATGTCCCGGGCGGACGTGGTCGTGGTCAGCGGGGGCCTGGGTCCGACCGACGACGATCTGACCCGGGAGGCCGCGGCCATGGCCGCCGGGGCGGACCTGGTCTTTTCCGCGGAACTGATGGGCCACATCGAGGCCATGTTCCGGCGGGTCGGCTTCACCATGACCGAGAACAACCGGCGCCAGGCCTATGTCCCGGCCGGGGCCAGGCCGCTCGAAAACGACGCGGGCACCGCCCCCGGGTTCATCGTCGAGGCGGGCGGCTCGGCCCTGATCTGCGTCCCCGGCGTGCCGGCCGAGATGAAGCGGATGATTCTGGGGCAGGTCCTGCCCTGGCTGGCCGAGGCCAAGGGCCTGGCCCTGACGGTGGTCCGGACCAGACTGGTCAAGGTCTGCGGCATCGGTGAGAGCGGCGTGGACGAGCGTTTGAAAGGGCTGTTGGGCGAGGACCAAAACCCGGCCGTGGGCCTCTTGGCCTCGCCGGGCGAGGTCCGGGTCCGGATCACGGCCGGCGCCGACACCCAAGACCAGGCCCGGACCCTCCTGGATCAGATCGAGGCCGAGGTCAGGGCCCGGCTGGGGGAGGCCGTGTTCGGCGTGGACGCCGAGACCCTCGAGGGGGTGGTCGCCCGGTTGCTGTCCGAGTTGGGACTCAAGGTGGCCGTGGTCGAGACCTTCACCGGCGGCGCCGTCTGCCGGAGGCTGGTGGCCGAAGGACAAGACATCCTGGCCCGGGGGGTGGTCCTGCCCGACGAGGCCGAGGCGGCCGCGTTTCTGGACCTGCCCGGCGGCCTGCCCGAGACGCTGCGCCAAAACGGACCCGAGGCCGCCTGGCGCCTGGCC
Source organism: Pseudomonadota bacterium (assembly GCA_018812395.1). Lineage (GTDB taxonomy): Bacteria > Desulfobacterota > Desulfarculia > Desulfarculales > JAHJDS01 > JAHJDS01. Next base: position 1,161 of record JAHJDS010000238.1, on the reverse strand, counting down.
GACCGCGTCCGGGGCGAGGTCGGCGAGCGCCGGGTGGGCCTGGCCGTTTGGGGGCCGACCCAGGAGGGAGACGGGCCGGGACAGGTCCGGGTCAACGTCTCGGCGGCCGTGGTCGGACCGGGCGGCGACAGCCGGCTCGACCGGTCCATGTCCGGCCCCCGGGCGTGGCTGATGGAGCGCCTCGGCGTCCTGGGCCTGGACATGCTGCGCCGTCATTTGTCGGAGATCGAAGGGGGATAACCAGCCATGCAACGCCAGGTCATGATCGCCGTGGATGATTGGCCGGCCTGTCGCCACACCGTGGAGTACGTCGGCCGGATGTACGACCTGGTGCCCGAGTTGCACCTGGTCTTGTTTCACGTCCAGCCCCCCGTCCCGCCGGTGCTGACCGAGGAGTCCGGCCGGGACGCGATGATGCTCCGGCGCCTCAAGGCCCTCAAGGTCAAGCTCCGCGATCAGGCCGAAAAGGTGCTGGGCCAGGCCAAAGAGTATCTGATCAAACTGGGTGTGCCCGAGGACCACGTCGGCCTCAAGCCCCAGCCGCGGCGCATCGGTCTGGCCCGGGACATCATGTTCGAGGCCGAGCACGGCGCCTACGACGCGGTGGTCCTGGGCCGCCGGGGCCTGTCACGGGCGGCCGAGTTCTTCCTGGGCGGCATCACCTCCAAGGTCCTGATGCACGGGGACAAGGCCCCGCTGTGGCTGGTGGATCACGCCCTCAAACAGTTTAACCATCGCTTCCTGGTGGCCGTGGACGGCTCGGAGAACTCGCTGCGGGCCGTGGACCACGTCGCCTTCATGCTCCGGGCCGACTCGGACGCCCAGGTGACCCTGCTCCACGTGGCGCCCAAGCTCCAAAACGTCTGCCCCGTGGACTTCGGGGAAAAGTCGGACCAGGACCTGGCGGACATCGAGGTCATCTTCGACCAGGAGGAGGCCCGGTGCATGGCCGACTTCGAGCCCAAGATGTACCAGGTGCTCAAGGACGGCGGCTTTGACGAGGACCGGATCGAGATGAAGACCGTCGAGAAGGCCGCCGGCGTGGCCCGGGCCGTGGTGGCCGAGGCCAAAAACGGTAACTACTCGACCATCGTCATCGGCCGGCGCGGCAAGACCGCGGCCAAGGAGTTTTTGATGGGCTCCATCTCCCAGCGGATCCTG
>JAHJDS010000237.1 GCA_018812395.1 Pseudomonadota bacterium | reverse complement strand
CGGACAAGGAGATCAAGGCCGCCGGCTACCACCTGTTCCAGGAACTGATCAAGAGTCACCGGCCCGAACCGCCCCGGGTCGAGATCGATCCCAAGGTTGACCTGGCCGCCCTGCCGTACAGCGGCGGGACCACCGGTCTGCCCAAGGCGGCGATGCTGACCCACTACAACATGATCGCTTGCATGGAGCAGGCCATCGCCGGGTGGAAGCCGATCATCGAGGAGGGCAAGGAGGTGATCACCGCCTTTCTGCCCTTCTTCCACATCTACGGCCAGGTGGTGGTCATGCTCACCGGGCTGGTGTACGGGTTCACCCTGATCCTGTTCACCTCGCCCGACTGGGACGAGATCCTGGCCGCCGTGGAGCGGTACGGCGCCTCCTCGTTCTACGGCGTCCCCACCCTCTATGAGTTCCTCAAGGAGTACGACAAGACCGACCGGGTCAACTGGAAGAGACTAAAGCTCATCGTCTGCGGCGCAGACACCCTGCACGAGACCACGGTCCGGGACTGGGAGCGGCGGACGGGGACGACCATTATCGAGGGCTACGGCATGACCGAGACCTCGGCCGTCAGCCACGCCAATCCCCTGGGGCGCCAGAAACTGGGTTCCTTCGGCATCCCCATTCCCAACATGACCGCGGCGATCATCGACCACGACGGCACGGATTTCATGCCCGTGGGCGAGGTCGGCGAACTGATCGTCAGCGGCCCCAACATCATGCAGGGCTACTGGCAGCGGCCCGAGGAGACCGCCCAGTCACTGATCCAGATCGACGGCATGACCTGGCTCCGGACCGGGGACTTGGTCAGCATGGACGAGGAGGGCTACTTCCACTTCTTCGACCGCAAGCGGGACCTGATCAAGCACAAGGGCTTCTCGGTGTTCGCCAAGCACGTCGAGGAGGTCCTCTACGGCCACCCCCAGGTCAAGGCGGCCGGGGTGGTGGGGGTGCCCGATCCGGCGGTGGGACAGCTCATCAAGGCCTACGTGGTCCTCCAGGCCGAGGCCCGGGGCAAGGTCGGCGAGGAGGAGCTGATCGGCTACTGCCGGGAAAAGCTGGCCCACTACAAGGTGCCCCAGATCATCGAGTTTAGGGGCGAGTTGCCGAAAACGGACGTGGGCAAGGTCTCCCGCCGCGAGCTTCGCGAGGAAGCGGAGGAGGATTAGCGTGGCCGCCGGCTTTTTGGAAGTTCGGGATCTGACCAAGACCTTCGGCGGCCTCGTCGCCGTCAACGACGTCAGCTTCGCCATGGGCCGCCAGGAGATGATCGGCCTGATCGGCCCCAACGGCGCCGGCAAGTCGACCCTGGTCCGGCTGATCACCGGGATTCTGAGGCCGGACTCGGGCCGGGTGTCCTTCCGGGGGAAGAACATCACCCGCAAGAAGACGTGGGACATCGTCAACCTCGGCGTGGCCTGCACCTTTCAGAACATGCGGCCCTTCCGGCGGCTGCCGATCATCGCCAACGTCATGGTCTCCTGTCTGTCTCCCCGGGGGATGAAGAGCGGCGAGTGGGTCAAGAAGGTCGAGCAGAAGGCCATGGACGCCCTGGAGTTCGCCGGCATCTCGGACATGGCCCTGGAGCGGGCCTCGACCCTGTCCCAGGGCGACCTCAAGCGCCTGGAGGTGGCCCGGGCCGTGGCCACCGATCCCGAGCTGTTGATGCTCGATGAGCCCTTCGGGGGCCTCTCTCCGGCCGAGACCGAGCTGATGGCCAAGTCCATCAAAAGGCTGCACAAGGGCGGCCGCTTCGGGCGGCTGCACAGCGAGGGACCGGCGATGATCATCATCGAACACAAGCTCCAGCAGTTGATGAAGATCGTCGACCGGATCATCGTGCTCAACTTCGGCGAGGTCATCGCCGACGGCCCGCCCGAGGAGGTGGTCCAGGACCCCAACGTCATCGCCGCTTACTTGGGCGAAGGAGAGGACTAGCCTTGCTGCTCGAGGTCAAGAAACTGTCGGTGGCCTATGACAAGGCCGTGTTGCTCAACGACATCTCGATGTCGGTGGACGAGGGCGAACTGGTGGCCCTGGTCGGCCCCAACGGGGCCGGCAAGTCGACCCTGCTCCGGGCCATCACCGGGCTGGTGGCCTGGGACCGGGAGATCCTGCGGGGCACGGCCGGGGGGGAGGTGACCCTGACCGGCGAGGTCACCTTCGACGGCCGGCGGATCGAACGGATGCGGGCCCACAACATCGTCAAGCTGGGCCTGATCCATTGCCCGGAGCGGCGGCGGCCCTTCCGGGAAATGACGGTCCTGGACAACCTGAGGGCCGGGGCCTTCCTGTCCTCGGACAAGAAGGTTTTCCAGGACGACCTGGCCAAGGTCTACACCTTGTTCCCGGTGCTCGAGGGCCGGGCCAAACAGATCTCGGGCACCCTGTCGGGCGGCGAGCAGCAGATGCTGGCCGTCGGCCGGGCCCTGATGTCCGGGCCCAAGCTGCTGATGATCGACGAGCCGTCCACCGGTCTGGCGCCGATGCTTCGACGCGAGGTCTTCACCAAGATCGCCGAGATTCGAAAACTGGGCGTGACGGTGCTGCTGGTCGAGCAGGAGGTCAGCACCGTGTTCAAGATGTCGAGCCGCAACTACGTCTTGTCCTCCGGGGCGATCGTCGCCCAGGGCGGGGCCGAGCAACTCCTGGCCGACGAGATCGTCCGTCGGACCTACCTGGGGCTCTGAGCGGGGCCATCCGTCGATCCGGCCGACGAGCCCGGCCGCCGTGACCAGGGAACCCACCCCGGACGCCTGGCTTAATCCCCGTCACCCTGGCCGCCCTCGGCGCGAGGGGCGGCCGGTTCGCTATTTGTCCACCCGCGGCAAAGGGACAGGCGTCGGCCGCCACACCCGGGCCAGCCCCTTGGCCGCTTTGACCTGGGCCGGGGTCATCTGCCGGGCCACCACGGGCAGGACCCGGGCGGCCCGGGCGTGACCCCGGAGGGCGGCCAGCCACAGCCACTTGTAGCACTGCACCAGGTCCCGCGCCACGCCCCAGCCCTTGTAGATGCTGATGGCCAGGTTGTACATGCCCCGCGGATAACCCCGCTCCGCCGAGCGGCGGTACCACCGGGCGGCCCGGCCGAGGTCGCGGGTCACACCCTGGCCGCGCAGATACATGGTGCCGAGGTTGTTCATGGCCAGGGAGTGCCCCTGGGCCGCGGCCCTTTCGTACCATTGCCTGGCCTGGCCGTAGTCGCGCCTCAGACCCAGTCCCCGGGCGTACATCGCCCCCAGGTTGTGCTGGGCCCGGGCGTCTCCTTGCCGGGCCAGCCGGGCGAAGATGCGGGCGGCCCGGACATAGTCGCCGCTTCTGACGGCCACCACGCCGGTCTGGAAGTCATTCCCGGCCACGGCCGGGAGGGCACTCAAGACCAGCGCCGCGGCCACGGCGACACATATTCCCAAACGTCTCATCCCTTACCTCCTGAATCGTGATCCATCTCGCCACCCGGCGCCGCCCGGGGCGGCGGGCCGGTCGCCCTCGGGGGCCGGACCGGTTCTCCGGCGGGACGGAAGGCTCTCCGCCTCGCCGGCCGGGGCCAGTGAACCGATTTGACCCGGCCGGGCGGCCGCCGGTTCCCCTGGGGGAATCGGGAGCGGACCGCCGTGGTATCGATTCCCGAAGTATTCCGTGAATCCGGAGTTCGGATTCTGAAAACCGGGTCTTGGCGGGCCGGGGTCCTGACTTCGGGCCATCGATACGAATTACAATTAAAAACAATCAGTTATGGTGACGATTTCGGCCGATCGCCGCCTGTTGGCACGCCTTGTGCCCTTTTTACGGGCCAGAAAACAAACCCTCGCTCCCCAGTGTCCGGCCGATGGCGCCCATTCGGTCGGACGGACAGACCAAGGAGGTCAACATGTCGAGCATCAAGAAGACAGCCCTCATCCTGTTCGTGGCCGGCGGCCTGCTGGTCGGCGGCTTCGCCCTGACCCCGGATCAGGCCCAGGCCTTGGCCGTCCCTTCGGCCGCCCAGATCGTGACCAGCGCCCAAGGCGCCCCCTGGTGGGGACACCACGGCCCTGGCCATGGGCGCTGGCGCCACCGTCCTCACCGTCCCTGGTACCGTCCGGGATACCGGCCGGCCCACGGGTGGGGCCGCCCCTACCGCCGTCACCGCTGCGTTTGGCGGCCCGGCTTCCGGGATTTCTGGGGCCGCTGGCACCGTGGCCGCCGCGTCTGCTGGTAACCGACGCCACCCGTCGATCGAGATCAATCCGATCGGCTGACCCCGGCCCCCTGGGCCGGGGTTTTTTTTGGCCCGGGCCTCTTACGAGATGGGACGCCCGGTGATGGTCCGGCCCAGGCGAACGAGCGGCCGTGCTCCCTGGGGACGCCCCGTTGTTACCCGGCCCGGCCGGGGACGTAGCAATATTGATACAGTGCCGGGTTCAAGCCTCTTCGGACAACGCCAGGCCGTGCTTCTTGAGCTTCTTGTAGAGCAACGTGCGGTGGATGCCCAGGGTCCTGGCCGCCCGGGCCTTGTTGTTTTTGCATAAGATCAGCGCGTCCCGCAGGGCGCCGCGCTCGGCCTTGGCCATCACCTCCCGGAGCAGTTGAAGCCCGCCTGGAGTGGCCGCGGACCGACTTTTCAAATAGAACGGCAGGTCGTCGGGTTGAATGGGGCCGCTGTCGGCCGCGGCCATGATCCGCTCCAAGACGTTTTGGACCTCACGCACGTTGCCCGGCCAATCATAGCCCGTCATCACGTTCAGGGCCTGGGGCGTGAACTCACGGGCCGCCAGGCCGCTGTGGACGGTCATCCGGGCCATCAACCCCATGGCCAGGGGGGCCAGGTCCTCGCGTCGCTCACGCAGGGGCGGGATGTGCAAAGGGATGACGTTGAGGCGGTAGAAGAGGTCCTTGCGGAAACTCCGTCGGGCGAGGAGTTCTTCCAGGTTCTGGTTGGTGGCGGCGATCAGGCGGAAGTCGGACCTGAGCAGCCTGGTTCCCCCGACGCGCTCGAACTCCTTTTCCTCGATCACCCGGAGCAGCTTGGGCTGCATCTCCAGGGGCAGTTCGCCGATCTCGTCCAGGAAGAGGGTCCCGCCGTGGGCCAACTCGAATTTGCCCGGCTTGCCGTCGCTGCTCGCCCCGGTGAAGGCCCCCTTTTCATAACCGAACAGCTCCGACTCGAACAGGTCCCGGGGGATGGTCGAGCAGTTGATGCGCACGAACGGGCGCAGCCGCCGATTCGAGGCGTGATGGATGGCCTGGGCGAACAACTCCTTGCCGGTCCCCGACTCGCCGGTGATCAGCACGGGCAGCCGGTTGGCGGCGGCCTTGAGGGCCTCCTTTATGAGCGACTTGATGGCCCGGCTTTGGCCCAGGATGCTCTCGGCGGTGTAGCGGGTCGAACGCAGGGAAGAGAGTTCCTCCTCGTAGAGCTTCACCTTCGACTCGAGCAGGGAGAGCTTATCGGCCAGTTGGCCGACGTCCCGCACGCTCTTGAACATCACGTGACCGAACACGGCGATGACCTGACCGTCCTTCTCGATCGGGATGCGCTGGACCACCATGTCGATGTCTTTGATTCGGTGCCGGACGTTTATCTCCGGTCGGCCCGTCTTGGCCACGATGTGCATCCGGGAGTTCTCGACCACCTCGGTGATGTGCTTGCCGATCTGCTCCCGGGGGTCAACGCCCAGGAAGCGGCCGTAGGGCTCGTTGAAATGGGTGACGTACCCGTTGATGTCGGTCACCACCACCCCGTTGTGGATATGGTTGAAGACGAGGTGGAAGAACTCCAGTTGCTCCCGGAGACTCTCGATCTCCGCCCCGAGGGAGCCCGCCTCCCGAGGTTGTAGTTTCTGGACAACGGATTCCGTCCGCGATCCGGCCGTCATGATGTACCCTCCCCCCTTGTAGACTCCAGGCTACATGTATCAAAAGGGGGACAATACCACAACTGTTTTTTTCCAGAGAATTCGGGCGAAATCCGCGGGCCAGGCGGTCCGGCCGGGCGGGTAACCAAGGACAACCATCTGTTTTATAGCACATATTTTGACTAAGGTCCCCGGGTGGTCTCGCCTGAAGATAGCCCTCACGGGAGTTGGCCCGACATTTGCTCTTACCTGTCTTGATCCACCATGGCAACTCCGCCCACCCGTGGAGACCGTTTTGGACATCGCGGAACCGGTCATCGAGCGTGACGAGATCCTGGTCCTTGACGACCTCGATTTCAACGCCGACAACGTGATGATCGTCACCGGCGCGGCCACCGGCATCGGCCGGGCGACCTGCGTGGCGTCGGCGGCGAGCGGTCTGATGACCGTGGGCCTGGACGTCAACCAGGCCGAGGGGAAAAAGACCGTGGACATGGCCCGGGACCTGGGCGGCCAGATGATCTTCCTCGAGGCCGACCTGGTCAAAGACGAGGACATGGACCGGGCCGTGGCCGAGGCGGTCAAGCTGGGCACGATCAAGTACCTGATCAACGTCGCCGGCATCCAGCACATCGATTTCATCGAAGACTTCCCCATGGAGCGCTACGACCACATGCAGCGCCTGATGGTCCGCGCTCCGTTCTACCTCTCGAAACTGACCATCCCCCACATGAAGAACTCATCCGACGGCCGGGGCGTCATCGGCAACATGGCCTCGGCCCACGCCCACGTCTCGACCCTGGCCAAGGCCTCCTACAACATCAGCAAGTTCGCCCTACGGGCCCTGTCCCAGTCCATCTCGGCCGAAGGGCAGGGCCGGGTGCGTTCCTTTACGGTGAGCACCGCTTTCGTCAAGACGCCGCTGACCCTGAACCAGATTCCGGCCCAGGCCGAGAAAAGGGGCATCACGCCCGAGCGGGTCGTGACCGACGTCATGTGCGGCCACACGCGCGTCAAGGAAATGATGAGCCCGATCGAGGTGGCTAATCTGTTTCTGTTCGGCTGTTCCCGCTTCGCCCGGTACCTGGTCGGGGGCGATCTGTTGTTCGACGGCGGCATGGTCCTGACCTACGGCGAAAGCTGAGCGTCAAACTTCGGCGCCCGGGCGCCGGATTGGATCATCCCGGTGAGCGCGGGGGAGGGCCCCCGGACGTATCGCCGGTCATCTTTAAAAACTATTCGCTGAGTCTCAAAGGAGGGGAGGGGACCATGAAGTCCAAAAGCCTTAAGGTCCTGATCGTCGTCTTGGCCCTGGCCCTGGTGGCGGGGATGAGCTACCCGCAGCCGGTCCAGGCCAAGAAGTATTACCACTTGGGCGTCGCCCTGGCCATCACCGGCACCGGGGCGCTTTACTGCCGCGACGGCGTGGACGCCATCAAGCTGGCCGTCGAGGAGATCAACAAGAAGGGCGGGTTCCTGGGCAAGTACCCGATCAAGGTCTTCATCCAGGACACCCACACCAAGCCGCCCATGGCCGTACGGGCGACGCGTCATCTGATCCTGCGCAACAAGGTCCAGGCCGTGTTCGGCACCTATTCCAGCGCCTGCGCCGTGGCCATCAAGCCCGTCTGCCAGCAGTACAAGGTCCTGCACCTGCCGGCCATCTCCAACTCGGAGAACATCACCAAGATCCACTTCTCGCCCTGGACCTACCAGGTGGTGCCCAACTCCTACATGCAGGCCAAGTCGGTCGTGTTGGGCGTGGCCGGCCTGGCCAAGAAGAAGGGCTGGAAGAAATACATCACCATCGCCTCCAACTACGAGTGGGGCAAATCCACCCAGGCCAATACGGTGGCCCTCCTCAAGCAGGTCGCCCCGAACATCAAGCTGATGAAGGCCTACTGGCCCCGCCTGGGGGAGACCCAGTACAGCTCGTTCATCACGGCCATCATGTCCCAGAAGCCCGACTTCGTCATCGGCGCCCTGGCCTCCAAGGACAACGCCGCCTGGATGAAACAGGCCAAGGCCTACGGCTTCTTCAAGAAGATCCCGTATCCCGGGAGCCTGATCAGCGTCTCCGAGCTGATCACCCAGGCCAAGACCATCCCTCGGGGACTCATCGGTCTTTGCCGGGCGCCCTTCTTCGCCCACATGGACAACCCGCGGATGCGTCACTTCGTCAAGGCCTTCCGGAAGAAATACGGCCGCTATCCCAGTGACTGGGGGGTGATGGAGTACGACGCCGTCTACATCCTCAAGCAGGGGATCGACCGGGCCAAGAGCATCAACAACGAGAAGGTTCGCCGGGCCCTCAAGGGGGCGACGGTCTACACCACCCGCGGCAAGTTCTTCTTCCGCAAGATCGACAATCAGCTCAGCTGTTACGGCGGCTACGTCGGTCCGGTCATGGACTCGCCCAAGTACCCGTTCCCGATCTACGTCCCGGTGGTCAAGGTCCCCGGTCCCAAGTCCTGGCGGCCCGCGGCCGAGATCATCAAGGCCCGGAAAGCGACCAAGTAGGAGGTTGACTGCGCCATGGCCCACACTCAGTTGCCGGCGGGGGTCAATCGAGGCGTCATCTGGGGCGCGGGGCTTTTCGCCCTGGCCATTGTGTTGTGTCTCGTCTTCAGGTACGTCTTCGACAAGACCCTCGCCGCGCAGCTGAACCAGGTGCTGAGCGGCCTCAATCGGGGGATGATGCTCTTTCTGATCGCCTCGGGGTTGTCCCTGATCTTCGGGGTGATGAACATCCTCAATTTCGCCCACGCCACGCTGTGGTTGCTGGGCGCCTATTTCTGCTGGTTTTTCTGGCACGTGATGGAGTCCTGGGGCCTGGCCATCTGGGTGGCCATCCCGTTGGCCGCGCTGTGCCTGGCGGTCATCGGGTTCGTCATCGAGGTCCTGCTCGTCAGGTGGGTCTATAAACGGGAGCTGCCCGAGCAGTTGCTGCTGACCTACGGCCTGGTGCTGATCCTGCACGACCTGATCAAGCTGGTCTTCACCGAGATGGACCGGAACGTGCCCAAGCCGGCCTTTTTGTCCCGGACGATCGAGATCAAGGACTTCCCCTTTGCGCCGGAGCCGTCCTTCAATCAGGGGGGCACATTATGGGATCAGGTCTTCGATTTCGGCGGCTCCCTCGGCTTCGCGGACACGAGCTTCTTGTTCAAGTCCGGCGACGTGTCCATCGCCTCGTACAACGTGTTCATCATCGGCGCCGGGGTGGCCGTGTTCATCGGGCTGTGGCTGTTCCTGAACAAGACCCGGTACGGACACATCGTCCGGGCGGCGGTCTTCAGCCGGGAGATGGTCAGCGCCCTGGGCATCCCCATCCCGATGATCTACACCGGCGTGTTTACCATGGGCATCCTCATCGCCGGCCTGGCCGGCGGCATCCAGGCCCCGGACAGCACGGTGTCCATGGGGATGGACATGCACTGGATCATCCAGGCCTTCTGCGTGGTGGTCATCGGCGGCTTCGGCTCGTTGGTGGGGACGCTGGTCGGTTCGCTGATCGTGGGCCTGGTCTACGCCCTGTCCATCTTCATCTGGCCGGGCGGGGCCATGGTCCTGATCTTCATTGTCACGGCGATCGTGTTGATCGTCCGGCCGTGGGGCCTGTTCGGCACGCCCATGCGGCACTGAGGTTTTGGCGGTGAGTTTACTCCAATTGACCTCGGCCCCCCCCGGGCTGAAGTACGGTGGGGCGGCCGGACTGCTGGTCCTGGCTTGGTTGTTGCGCCTGGTGCCCCTGGGGCCGTGGTATTTGACCATCATCGAAATCCTGCTGGTCTGCCTGTGGGTGGCGGTGGTCTACGAGCTGTTGCGGGAGTTCTCGGACACCCGGGGCCTCAGGTATCTGTGGCTACTCCTGGGCGTCGCCGGCGGAGTGGCCCTGTCGTTGCTGATCAAGACCGTCTGGGGCGGTACCCTGGCCGCGATCATCGTCCTGATTCTGGGGCTGGTGGTCCTGAACCGTTTCGTCGAGGACTTCCCGCGGATGCGGCCGCCCCTGTTGGGCCTGTTTCTGATCGGCAGCCTGGTGCTGCCCTGGGTCGTCAGCGAGTTCTGGATCCGCGAGGTCAACCTGATCCTGATCCTGGGTCTGTTCGCCGTCAGCTTCAACATGATCTTCGGCTACATGGGCCAGCTTTCCTTCGGGCACGCCGCTTATTTCGGCGTCGGGGCCTACACCACCGGGCTGCTCATCGTCAAGCTCAAGCCGCTGTGGATCGGGGCCCTGGCCGCCTCGCCGATTGTCCAGTTACTGCTGTTGATCTTGTATCTGTTGGCCTCGATGGCCGTGGCCGGCGTCGTGGCCTTCATCCTGGGCTATTTCTGCGTCCGGCTGACCGGGATCTATTTCGCCATCCTGACCATGGCCTTCGGCCAGCTCATCTTCTACATCGTCTTCCAGTGGTACGACTTCACCGGCGGGGACAACGGCCTGCTGGGCGTGGCGCCGCCGGCCCTGATCGCCGGCAAGGTGGGGTACTATTACTTCACCTGGGCGGTGACCGTCATCGGCCTGGTGGCGATGTGGTTCATCACCGAGTCGCCCTTCGGCTACACCATGCGGGCCATCCGGGACAACGCCGACCGGACCCGGTTCCTCGGCATCAACACCCGGTGGTACATGCTGATCAACTTCACAATGGCCGGCGCCTTCGCCGGGCTGGCCGGGGCCCTGTACGGGCCGTTCAACCTGAGCGTCTCCCCTGACCTGTGCAACTGGGAGCAGTCGGGCGTGCCGGTGTTCATGACCCTGATCGGCGGGGCCGGCGGTTTCCTGGGGCCCGTGGCCGGGGCGGTCATCTACAACTACCTGCACGCCCGGGTGACCGAGTTCACCATGTACTGGCCGCTGACAATCGGCACGATCATCATCTTCGTGGTGCTGTTCATGCCCGGCGGGGTGCAGGGCCTGGCCGATCGGCTGCGGGACATCGTCCGCAAATCCGGCCTGAGCGACGAGGATCCCGAGCGCCAGGAGGCCGTCTGACATGCCTGACGATCTGATTCTCGACGTCCAGGACCTCAACAAGTCCTTCGGCGGCATCCAGGCCACCAGTAATGTCACTTACCGGATGACCCCGGGCGAGTTGTCGGCCATCATCGGCCCCAACGGGGCCGGCAAGAGCACCTTTTTCAATCTGCTCAGCGGCTATCACCGGCCGGACCGGGGCCGGGTCGTGTTCAAGGGGGAGGACATCACCCACTGGTCGGCCCACCGCATCGCCCGCTTCGGCATGAGTCGGGCCTTTCAGGTGAGCAACATCTACCCCCGGCTGACCACATACGAGAACGTCCGCCAGGCCGTGCTGACCCAGCAAAAGCGGACCCTGAACTTCATCCGGCCGGCCGCCCGACTGGCCGGGAAGGAAACCCTGGAGTTGCTTCAAATCACCGGCCAGGACAAGTTCCAGGACGTCGAGGCGGGCAACCTCAGTCAGGGCGACAAGAAGCGCCTCGAGCTGGCCCTGGCCCTGGCCACCAAGCCGGATCTTTTGCTCCTGGACGAGCCCACGGCCGGCATGTCCGGCGAGGAGACCACGGCCACCATGGCCCTGGTCGCCCGGCTCAACCAGGAGATGGGCGTGACCACCCTGTTCACCGAGCACGACATGAGCGTCGTCTTCGGCTACGCCCGGCGCCTGACCGTTTTGCACCAGGGGGCGATCATCGCCGACGGCAAACCGGAAGAGGTTCGGGCCAACGAAGAGGCCCAACGCGTTTACCTGGGGGATGAGGTGTGATTCTAGAAGTCGAAGACGTCCACACCTATTACGGCACCAGCCACATTTTGTTCGGCGTATCGCTTGAGGTGGACACGGGCGAGATCGTGTGCCTGCTGGGCCGAAACGGGGCCGGCAAGACGACGACGCTTCGCAGCCTGATGGGCCTGACGCCGGCCCGGTCGGGCAGCATCCGCCTGCGGGGCGAGGAGATGCGCCGGCGGCCGCCCTACCACATCGCCCGCAAGGGCATGGGCTACGTCCCCGACTCCCGGCTGATCTTTCCCGATCTGACCGTTCGCCAGAACCTGGAGGTGGCCGCCCGGGTGCCGAAGGGGTATCAGGGCGAGCCCTGGACCGTGGAACGGGTCTACGATCTGTTTCCCAAGCTCCGCGACCTGGACAAGAACCTGGGCGGGTATCTGTCCGGCGGCGAGCAGCAGATGTTGACCCTGG